>JAVEYP010000118.1:0-6244 GCA_034003445.1 Desulfobulbus sp. | reverse complement strand
CGTGCATTCATAACCGCGGCAGTGGACCACATGCTCGGCTGTGATCTACAAACCATCTTCGGTTACGGCCACGAGCTGGCCTTCCTGTTTTGTAATGGTCCTAATCGTCGTTCTATCAAACACTGCCAAGCCCTGATTACTGCAGTAGGACAACAGATCGGTGGCAAATTTATAGGGATCCATAACGGCCCCCGAGGCTGATTCGATCCCGCCAACCGCCTCTAAACCCAATTGTTTCAAGTCACGCTCTTCCGACCAATCAACCTTGAATCCGTGCTTGCGCCTGAGCTTCAGTTCCGTCCGCAAAAATTCTAAATCTTTTTCAGTCCTGGTGAAATAGATACTTTTTTTATCGGCAAAACCGCAATCGCTGTCGATCTTCTGGACGAGGTCTCGCAGGGTGGCTATCGCTTTTTCACACTGTTGATAACTTTCCAGCGCACAGGTCAGGCCCCGCTTGTCGATCAGGCTGTGCAGGGGTTCATCGATCTCATACTGCAGCATGGCCGTGCTGGCGGCCGTACTGCCGTTGCAGACATCACGTCGATCTACGAGCAGGACTGTCCTGCCTGCAGTGAGCAGGCTGTAGGCGATGAGCGCACCCGTAATGCCCCCGCCGATAACAAGCACTTCAGTCGAGGTACTTGTTTTCAATGAGGGGTAACTTTTTTTAAAATCATTAAAGGTCGGCCAAAACGCCTGGCTTGATCTGATATCCATTGTTTCTTCTCTCCGCTTAAAAAATTCCGATGACAACTGTTGCCAAGGGTAACCGACGAACATTATTGACTCTCGGCTGAAAACTTAACCGTGCCGTCAATGTTTTTGGTAAAAGCCTCAACGAATGCGTTCAAAAAAACATTCCAGATCGCAGGCAGGATGGCCGTCTCAGGCTCATTTAAATCGCCCTGCAGCGGGACCTTGGTTGCCAACTGGTCTTTGGGTTGATTTTCAAAGATTTCGGTGACGGTGGCCACCAGGGTTTCCCAAATGTTCTGGAGAAGATCGCCCTTCCCCTCCCCCCAGTCGAGGAGACGCACGTCCGTCAGAATCGGTTTGACATAGCCACTGAGCTGTCCCTCTTTCACGACGATTTCGGAATAGAGGAAAAAAGTCCCGGCTTCGGCATCCACGTTTGCATAGGCTCTCAGGAAATCATTCAGGGCTGGCAAGTTGACCTGCTCAAATTTCAAATCAAGATCGATGTCAGGTATTTTTTTCAGGACATTCAATTTTGAACGGACCGTGAGTTTCCCATCACCAAGAGAAACAGCTGTTGCCGTTAGCGATGAGGGAAGTCGTTCGGCACTGCTCTTGGAGTTGGTCAAATTGGTGAGGAGTACCTCAAGCTGGTTCAAACTGAGGTCGACTTGTGGCTTACTGGTAAAATCATGGTAAAAAAGGATGCCGTCCGAGGCGGTGAAGCGATTTATCCGGATCGGCAGGAGTTTTTCTAAAGGCTCGGTCCAGTCAACATCGTCTCCGAGCTGTTTGCTGCTGGCTGACGCCGCTTTTGACCCAACAAAATGAACAATCGGTTTATCGAAATGGACCTGTGCGACCACAGCGCCATCAAAAAGGGCCTTCCATTCAATAGACAGATCCGCATTTTCAATCGTTATAAAGGGGACCTTTTGGGGCCCTTCGGTTTTCTCGATAACTAGATTTTTAATCACATAGGCACCGCGATACAGGTGCACCTGAATATCAGCGACAGAACCCGTATGCCCTGGGATGCTGTCGAGCGTGCTGTTCACATACTCTTTTAACCAGTAAGGTAAATATATCCTTCCGGCGATGGCAAAAACGACCAAAATAGCCGCAACAATGAGGACCCTGCCCATTGGTTTTTTCATCTCTCGTGCTCCTTATTTCCCCTTTCTTGTCCTGGCTCTAGCGTTTTTCTTAGTCACGGCAAATATGAGTTATGTGGCGTATATAATTTTTAAGAAATAGTGGATACAAGGGTTAATACGATGACAAGCACGGATACACTGAGCAAGAGGCCTCGCAGCAATCAATCATTTATGGGGGTGTAATACGTTGGGCTAGACCGTTACCTTTCTCATCGTTGCCCTTGTCGTCGGTGTGCTAGGCTTCATTGGAATCGCCGGAACCGCTATCAATGTCGCCTGGACTCTGTTTATTCTCGGCCTGATCCTGGCCGTTGTCTTGATGATCATTGGCCGTCGGCGCTCGCGGGTGTGTGTCAGGTCTCTCGAAAAAAAAGACCAGTAGGATCGGCGACTCTCTTCTTTCTTTCACTGGGCAGGAGCATCTTTTAGGCCGGGGTGCACGACAATACCCGGGAAGAACCATGGGGTATAATCTGCCGGTGACGCTAGTGCAGAATTCGCCGAGAAAAAGACGTTTGCTTCATTCAAATTTCTTCCTGAGTGCTAGTCTCTGTCAGGTCAGGAGGGACACTCTCTGTCCCTCCTGACCTGTACGACCTTCTTTCCAGACCGCTCCAGTTAGACCTCTTCGTTCTTCATCTCCCTTGGCCAGTAACGCAACTCGCGGCACATGGTGATGAATTTCTTGCCGACCTGCTGGCCCTCTAACAACAAACAACCGTCGTCGAGCATTTTGTCCACTCCCGCAGCTGCTAATAACGGCAACGTCTCCTGGGTATAACCGATGAATTTACAGTGAACAAAGGCATCGCTGACAAAATCACGGGCCGTGGGCTCTTTGGCCAGCATCTTCCCTCCATCCTCGGAAAGCAGGAGGACCACGGCATCATAAAACACCGACGGCCCACCTTCGACCTTCTGCTGGGCCTGAATAAGCTGCCCTGTTGTATCCTTTACTCCGCCGATGCGCGGGGCAATGACTTCCAGAGTCGCACCTTCTTCTTTGGCGGCCGTCATGAGCGAACCATACAGCGATCCGTCTGCGCCATCTGTCATCAACACCCCGATTTTACGCCCTTTAAAGGTTTGAGGACTGTTTTTAAGGATACTGAGTTTGTCGGACGCCTTCAGCGAGGTGAGCGTTGGCTTGGCCGCCTCGGCCGGTTTCGGCATCTGCTCCAGACCGAGTTTTTCAGCAGTTTTTTTCGCCAGGTCCTCATCGATATTCAACAGGTGGCCGACCATTAAGGCCCGTATTGCCTCTTTTTCCACCTTGCTCAATTCAAAAACTAAGGCTTCACAGAGATGTTTTTGCTCCACTTTGGTCTGGCTGATATAAAACTGTCGCGCCTGGCTGTAATGATCAGCAAAGGTCTCCGAGCGAACCCGTCGTTTTTCTCCATCGATCGGCAAGGCGTAGCTGCTAAATCCCTTATGAGGATTTTCGCGCGGTCCACCGTCTTTCCCCCAGTTGTTCGGCTCGTAGTTGGCCCGGCCTTTGGGATTGTGCATGGCCATGTGCCCGTCCTGCTGAAAATGATGTACCGGGCACTTGGGCGCATTTATAGGGATGTGGCTGAAGTTAGGACCACCTAGTCGTTTAATCTGCGTATCCAGGTACGAGAAGTTCCGCCCCTGCAGAAGGGGATCCTCGCTTTGCTCGATTCCTTTCACGATATTCTGGGTACAGAACGCGACCTGTTCCGTTTCCGCGAAAAAGTTATCGACGACCCTATCCAGCACCAACCGACCGATCATTCGGACGGGCACTTCCTCTTCCGGGATCAGTTTGGTGGGATCGAGCACATCAAAGGCAAATTTTTCCGCGAAGCTGTCATCAAACACCTGCACTCCCAACTCCCACTCTGGGAAGTCTCCCGCAGTGACCGCATCCCACATATCCCGTCGATGAAAGTCCGGATCGGCGCCGTTGATCTTGACAGCTTCATTCCAGAGGACCGATTGCATCCCAAGTTTCGGTTTCCAGTGAAATTTAACAAAGCTCGCCTTGCCTGCCTCATTCACGAAGCGAAACGAGTGCACCCCAAATCCTTCCATAAAGCGATACGAACGAGGGATTCCCCGGTCCGACATGGCCCACATGATCATATGCAAGCTCTCCGGGGTTAGCGAGATAAAATCCCAGAAGTTGTCGTGAGCGGTCTGCGCCTGAGGAAAACCGCGATCCGGGGCGTCCTTGGCCGCATGAATTAAATCGGGAAACTTGATGGCGTCCTGAATAAAAAAGACCGGCATGTTTATGCCGACAAGATCCCAGTTCCCCTGGGCCGTGTAAAATTTGACAGCAAAGCCTCGCACGTCTCTGGCCAGATCCATGGATCCCATGTTGCCGACAACCGTTGAAAAACGAACAAAGACTGGTGTTTTCTCTCCCGCGCGCTGAAAAATATCCGCACAGGTGATATCGGCAAGTGAGTCGAAGGTCTCAAAGAATCCGTGGACACCGTACCCGCGGGCATGAACCACTCGTTCCGGAATACGCTCGTGATCGAAGTGAAAGATTTTTTCGCGCAGGATATGGTCTTCCAGCAGAGTCGGCCCGCGCGCCCCGGCACGCAGCGAATTTTGGTCGTCAGCAATAGGGACCCCCTGCGCCGTGGTCATTGTCTCTATGCCGTTGCCGGCCAATTGGTGCACTTCGTCTCCCTCGCCCCGGATAACCTTTGGCTCGCAAGTGTTCGCATCAGAGTTTTCTTTTTTCATGGTTGACCCTCTTGCTGTCTGTTGTTCAGGACAAAAACTGGATCCCATAAAAAAAGGCGACTGGAACGTGGTTCCAGTCGCCTTTTTTTTATAAGACGTGCATAGCCGTCACATTAGGACGACTACTTGATAACGTTATACTGCTTGTCCAGCTTCATACGATAGGTCTCGTCATTCAGATCCGGATAATTCGGAACGTCAAATCCCTTGTCGTCCTTCAATTGTTCCTTGCTGACATTAAGAATCAGCTTGACATCATCGAAGAACATATCTTTATCCCTCTTGAAGGTGAAGGCCTTCATAGGAACGGCGTACATCTTGTCGCCCACGCCTAAAAATCCACCGTAGGAAACGGCAGCATAACGAACCGTACCGTTGGAGTCGAGCATGATGTCTTTGACTGAGCCGAGATTGTCGCCATTGTTGTTTTCGACATTCAGGCCAATGAACTTGCTGCCCAGGATGGAATACCCACCCTTCATCGTGCCCAAGTCGTTAGCGACCTTGGCATCCATCGCCTGAGCGGTCGGTACTGCGGCCATCATGGCGAAAACTGCGAATGCTGCCAGGCCGGCATTAATCTTTGTGTGCATTTTCATAATTATTCCTCCGTTATAGGTTCATACTATGGCAGTGATTGCCTTGTGTTGTGCGATGAAAAAATTGAAATTTTACTCTTTATAGTCAGTTTCCCATTGAGAAACCTGTTTCTCGGCCTCTTCTTTCTCAATACCGTACCGCTCCTGAACCTTGCCGACTAATTCTTCGCGCTTACCATCGATAACATCAAGATCGTCATCGGTAAGTTTTCCCCATTGCTGTTGAGTTTTCCCCTTAACCTGCTTCCATTTTCCTTTGACTTGATCCCAGTTCATCATGTGCTCCTTTATGAAGTTTTCATTATGGCGAGCTGTCCTCTTCCAGGGTCATGACCCTGGCTAGCTACCATAGCGGCTCCAGGTAATGACTATTGGGCCGTTATGATGACAACGATACTACAGCCTGAGGTAATCACAATAAGGTCATTCCTGTATTTATGATCTGAATCCATGAGCCCTTGGTGCCAGCTGGGGGTAAATCATCTAGGTGCCTATTTTTTAACTTCTTAGCGGCCTGGTGCCCTGCTCCCCCAGCACGCTACGGCGAGACCGGCGTGTTGTTTATTGAAATCGCAAAATAATTTTCAGACACGGCTTTCCCCCTTCTGTTGGTCCCTTTCGTTCCGCTGCCTAAGCGGGGACCTTTTCCGGGTGGGACGGACACCCTCCTTACCAGCCTACGAGTTGTCCGGGACACACACATCCACATCCTGGGCTGCTAGGCACGAGGGAGCTGCGAACGAGAGAGGTGCTCGCTACCTAGCTCGTGCCGTGGACCCTGCGCAGTCGACCTGCCGCCCCAAATCTCGCTGGAACGGTTAAGGCAGGCGCACATCGCAACCCGGCTGGAGTGACTCGTGCGCATCCTGTGTTGCGCTCCCCAAGAATTTGAATTGGGCAAAAAAGACAATGCATACACTGCAGCTTTGTCGACAATCATAAGGGTTCCTCGAAAAATAGCTGCAGTAAAAGTACAGTAAAATTTCGATTTTTATCGATAAATTAGGCAGATGTGATATTGTATCGAGAAATTATCCGGCACCCGTCAGCTAACGGAGACCAACA
>JAVEYP010000117.1:0-6245 GCA_034003445.1 Desulfobulbus sp. | reverse complement strand
GCATCCGCGTCGGGGTTGTAAATCATATTGTTTTCCTTGGTACCAGTACGCTTACCCACGATCGGCCGCTTGGCCTCCTTCAGGGTCGGCTTAAAAATGTAGTACTCATCGGGATTGACCGCGCCTTGGACCACATTTTCGCCAAGGCCCCAAGAGCCGGTGAGGAAGACTGCGTCCTTGAAACCCGACTCGGTGTCGATGGAGAACATGACGCCGGAACAGGCGGAGTCGGAGCGGACCATTTTCTGCACGACTATCGACAGGTAGACATCGAACTGGCCAAATCCTTTATCGTGACGGTAGCTGATAGCCCGGTCGGTGAACAACGAGGCGAAGCAACGCTTGCAGGCACTGATCAGGGCCTCAGGACCGCGGATGTTTAAATAGGTGTCCTGCTGGCCGGCGAACGAAGCATCCGGCAGGTCCTCAGCGGTGGCCGACGAGCGGACGGCCACGTCCACTCCAGGGCCGTACTGCTCTTCCATCTTTCGGTAGGCGCCGAGGATGGCCTCGCTCAGGTCCGCAGGGAATTCGAGGGTACGGATAAGTTCGCGCACCTTGGCGCCGCGCGCCTGCAGGTTGTGCAAGTCGTGGGTGTCGAGGTCGGCCAGAACCTTGCGGATAGCTTTCTCGGCGCCGACCTCGGCGAGCAGGTAGCGGTAGGCGTAGGCGGTGATGGCGTAGCCGTTGGGCACCTCCACTCCCTTGGAAGTCAATTTCTGATGCATTTCCCCAAGGGAGGCGTTCTTGCCGCCGACCATCGGTACATCATTGATCCCAATTTGGTCAAACCAAAGAATAAGCGCTTTGTCGTGTGTGTTTTCCATCTCCGACTCCCTTGTGAAGTGAAACCCTCGGCGGGCGGGTCCCCTAAGACCGGAACGCCGCCCCGGCATTGGCTAGGCGTGAACGGACAAAACTCACAATAGAAAAAAATAAGGGAGCGGTCAATTGAAACGTCGACGGCCCGGCATGGCCCAGGCACAACGGTTGTCATTTACCAGGCAAAGGGCTATATTGACGGGATGTTTTTACCTTTTCCCGCTCATGATTCCCCTTGCCCGACGGAGCCGACATGACCAGCGAACACGAGATCGAGCAGATCCTGAACCGATGCGTAGTTGCAGACAATCACAAGGCAAGCGATTATTTCGCTGCCATCCGGCAACTCGTTGCCGGGCGTGGCCGGGCGGCCGCGGGTGCGGAGCAGACGGCCTGGCAGGCGGCCATCGACCGGATCTACGGCCTGGTGCGCGAGGAAATCCTCACGAACAGCGGTCGGCCACGGCAGCTGATCAAGTTCGGCACCTCCGGCTGGCGCGGCATCCTGGGCAAGGATTTGTTCATCCGCTCTGTGGCCACAGTCACCGCGGCCATCCTCAGCCTCTATCGGGAGGCTGAAGAGGGCAGCGACGAGCTCCTTGAAGCCCTTCGTACAGCCTCGTTTGCCGAGATGCGCGAGCGGGGTTGCGTGGTCGGCTTTGACAACCGCTTCGGCGGCCCGCTGCTCGCCCTGGCCGCGGTCAACGTGCTTGTCGCCAACGGCGTCAAAGTGTTTTACGCCGGCGAATCGACCACCGGGGCCCTGTCGGCCTCGGTCCTAATGCACGGCGCGGCCTTTTCCATCAACCTGACCCCGAGCCATAACCCGCTGGATTATGGTGGTTTTAAGTACAACGCCGCCGATGCCGGTCCGGCCGCACCGGTGCTCACCGACACCATCACCCGTCTGGCCAATGACTACGTACAGCTCGCTGAGGTGCCCTTCATACCGTCTGGGCTCGACCTACAACAGCCGCTGGACAGTCTGGCGGGCATCGTCACCGAAGACGCGCTGGCCAGCTGGCTGGAACTGGTGCGCCGAGGCGCCGACCGCCACGGTATTGACTACCGCCGCGTGGTCGAAGAACTGGCCGCCAACCATGAGGTGGTGGTTTGTGTCGACGCGATGCACGGCGCCTCGCGCCGCTACCTCACCCGCCTGCTCGCCAACCCGCCCGCGGGCCGGCTCATCCTCCTGCGCGACACCGCGGACCCGACCTTCAACGGGATCGCCCCGGAGCCCTCATCAGCCAACATACAACCGGTACTTGCCGCGCTCGCCGGCCGCCGGGAACCACTCAAGATCGGCGCTATCATAGACCCGGACGGCGACCGGATCCGCTTCACCGACGGCACAGTGGAGATCTCCATGAACCAGTTCGGTGCCATGGCCTACCATTTCCTCCACGAGGTCAAGGGTAAAAAGGGCATGGTGGCCAAAACCGTGGCCTCGAGCAACCTCGCCAATGCAGTGGCTCACCAGCTGGGTGAGGAGGTGTTTGAGCCAAAGGTCGGCTTCAAAGAGTTCAAGCCGGTGATCGACCAAGCGCTGGTCTTTTTCGAGGAATCGGACGGCATCTCGATCACCGGCCACACCCCAGAAAAAGACGCGTTCATCGGCCTGATCCTGGCCATAGACATGGTGCTTACCCTGAAGAAGAACCTCGGCGACTACCTGCTCGAGATTGAGGACAGCTACGGTCACTACTACCCGGACCGCGACAGCGTCACCGTCTCCAAACAGGGCGAGGAACTGCTGCAGACCCTGGACCAGCTGACCAAATACCGCACCGGCAGCACCATCCTCGTGGGTGAGGCAACCCGCACAATCGCCGAGGTGCTGACCATTGACGGCCGCAAGATGGTGCTCGACGACGGCTCCTGGATCATGATTCGCCCCTCCGGCACCGAGCCCAAGGTCCGTTTTTACGTGGAGGCGCGCAATGCTGCCGAAACCCCACTGCTGGTAGAAAGTGCAAAATCGATGCTTGCCGAAATAGGACTCCTGCCATAATGTAGCCTCTGCCGGCGGCTGCGCCGGATTGCCGTCTAAAGGACGGAATCATCAAACCATCAAGGACAAAGAGCCGGCCATGTGGGATTATACAGATAAAGTGCAGGACCATTTCATCAACCCGAGAAACGTCGGCGAGATTGAGGGGGCCGACGGCATCGGCAATGTCGGCTCCATCGCCTGTGGCGACGCCCTGCGACTGACCATCAAGGTGGACGAGAACCAGGTGATCAATGACGCCAAGTTCAAAACCTTCGGCTGCGCCTCGGCCATCGCCTCCTCCTCGGTGCTCACCGAGATGCTCAAGGGCATGAAACTGGAGGACGCCAAGAAGCTGACCAACGACGACATCGCCCAGGCGCTCGGCGGCCTGCCCAAGGAGAAGATGCACTGTTCGGTGATGGGCCGCGAGGCCTTGGAGGCGGCCATTGCCAGCTACACTGGGGCAATCCTGCCCATGGCTCAGGGCGAGGTCGTGTGCGAGTGCTTTGGCGTCACCGACCTGGAGATCATTCGTGCCATCCGGGACAATGCGCTCACCTCCGTGGAAGAAATCACCAACTACACCAAGGCTGGCGGCGGCTGCGGCAAATGCGAAGATCGCTTGCGCGTGATCCTCGCGGAAACTGGTAAAGAGACTGGTGCCCGCCCTGCCGACGTTCCCCGGCCCAAGCGGATGACCACCCTTGAGAAGATCAAGAAGATTGAGGACGTCCTTGAACGTGAGATCAAACCTACCCTGAAGAAGGACGGCGGCGACATCCAACTCGTCGATGTGGACGGCGACTTTGTCACCGTCTCACTGCGCGGGGCCTGCGCCAACTGCTACTCGTCGCGCACCACCCTGAAGGAGTATGTAGAGAAAAAACTGCGCGAACAGGTGCTCGACACCCTCATCGTCGAGGAGGACCGCTAATGGCCGTTCCCGAGAAGGTCATCTACATGGACAACAACGCCACCACCCGGGTTGCCCCCGAGGTGATTGAGGCGATGATGCCCTACCTGACTGAATACTACGGCAACCCCTCTTCCATGCACACCTTCGGTGGCCAAGTGGGCCGCGCCGTTGCCCAGGCCAGGGAGCAGGTTGCCGCCCTGCTCGGCGCCGAACCCGAAGAGATCGTGTTTACCAGCTGCGGAACGGAAAGTGACTCCACCGCCATCCTCTCCGCCCTGCAGACCTATCCTGAAAAAAACCACGTGGTGACCACCCGAGTGGAACACCCGGCAGTGAAAAACCTATGCGACAACCTGGAGCTCTTCACAGGCCGCAAGTACCACACCACCCGTTTGCACGTGAACAGCGACGGTACCCTCAACCTGCAGCGGTTCCGCGATAGCCTCACCGACGAGACGGTTACCATTAGTGCCATGTGGGCCAACAACGAAACCGGTGTCCTCTTTCCGGTGGAGGAGATGGCGCGTATTGCCCGCGAGCGGGGCATCCTCTTCCACACTGACGCGGTCCAGGCAGTGGGCAAGATCCCCATCAACCTGCGGGAGACGGCGATCGACTTCCTCTCCCTCTCCGGCCACAAGCTCCATGCCCCTAAGGGCGTGGGTGTGCTCTACGTGCGCCGGGGCACGCCGTTCGTGCCCTTCCTGAAAGGCGGTCACCAGGAGCGAGGCCGACGCGGCGGCACGGAAAACGTGGCCGCAATCATTGGCTTGGGCCGGGCATGCGAATTGGCCGCGGCTAAGATGGCGGAGGAAAACAGCCGGGTGCGAGCCCTCCGCGACAAGCTGGAGAAGGGACTGCTGGACTCCGTGCCCAAGGCACTGCTTAACGGCCATCCGGAGCAGCGGTTGCCCAACACTGCCAACATCAGCTTCGAGTACGTGGAGGGCGAGGCCATCCTGCTGCACATGAACCAGCTGAATATCTGCGCCTCCTCGGGCTCCGCCTGCACCTCCGGCTCGCTCGAGCCGAGCCATGTACTGCTGGCTATGGGCGTACCGTTTACCGCAGCGCACGGCTCCATCCGCTTCAGCTTGTCGGTGTACAACAGCGAAGAGGAGATCGATTTCGTCCTCGCGCATATGCCGTCGATTATTGAAAAGCTACGCGTCCTCTCCCCCTTCTGGGAGGAGAACAAGTAGTTTCCGTTGCAGGCAGATGTCCGCTACCGGCGCCGCCCCTCCCCGGGCGGCGCCTTCCTGTTTCCCCTTTTCGGTGCCGGTCCGCATGAAAATCATAGCTCCCAGCTTCCGCATCCTTGACGACCTCGACCAGACGAGCCTGCCGATGCGCATCGAATACTGCGGCCGCATCTGCTACAAGAGCGAGCACCGCATCGACGGTCAATCGGCCATCCCCTTTGTTCGCAAAATGGCGGAACACGGGCACAACTCGGTGCTGGAGATGGGCGTGACCACCTGCCGCGTCGACTGTTCCTCGCCCGAGCCGGTGGCCGCGCTGTTCTTCTGCCAGCCCAGATTCCTGCAGATCGACCGACTGGCCGCAGACCGCCTGCTCATCACCGGATCGGTGCGCGCCTTCCGCGAGATGCTCCTCGCTCACCCGAACGACGCTGTTTCCCGGGCCATAGCCTTGGCCCTTGCCCAGCGCCACCCCTACTTTTTTGCGGGACTGCTGGCCGACCCCGACGGGCCGGTTCCCTCCGGCATTCGCGTCGCCGCCTTGGACCTCGCCGCGGTGGACAGACTACCCGCCGACCAACTCGCCCGGCACCGCTATCTGGCAGTAAAATTCATTGTTAACCGTGCCGTCAGCCACGAACTGGTCCGCCACCGGCCCTGCACCTTCCTCCAGGAAAGCCAGCGCTACTGCCGCTATGCGGACGACAAGTTCGGCAACGAGGTGACCTTTATCAGGCCGCTCTTCTTCGCCGAGGACAGTCCAGAATTCGCCATCTGGCAGGAATCCATGGCAGCCATGGAGCGCCAGTACCTGCGTCTGCTGGAGACCAGCTCGGCCCAGGCGGCCCGGACTGTCCTGCCCAACTCCTGCAAGACTGAGATCATCGTCTACGCCAACCTTGTCGAGTGGCGCCACATTCTTGACCTGCGCACCTCCCGGGCGGCCGAACCATCTATGCGCGAGGTCATGAATCCGTTGCAGGCAGAACTGCGACAGCGCTATCCGACCATATTCCCGTGATTCCCCGGAGCCGCTCCGGCTGACCAATCCTGGCCCGCTGTACCGAGCCCCCAACCTTGAGAAAAGCACGGTCCGCTGTGGTTGCCGGTTCTCTTTTGACCGCTCTTTTTTTTTGTTGTACACTGATTAAAAATAGAGTCTCCGTTGCTAAAACTCCCCATCGACCACAGTCTTTTCGACACGCCCATGGCACTCAAACCCGGACAGCAGCCAGAGAGAAACTCCATTAAACGGACGGTCAAGGACCAGTCCGGCGCCGGTAAGCTTAAAATCGGGGAGCTCCTCAGC
>JAVEYP010000116.1:0-6275 GCA_034003445.1 Desulfobulbus sp. | reverse complement strand
GGGCCGTTAAGAAAAATGGTGACTTCTTCCATCTGCTCGAGCATCAGGTTGCCCAGACGAAAGGCGTTCCACACCACCTGCGGATCGCCGCTGCAGATCATCAGCGCTAAGTTCATGTTCCCTCCCCGGTTCGTCCATGCATAATGTTTCTTTCTCTGATTTCTCGGACTGGCCAAAGCGCCGGCCCGGCAGCCGCCCCTACTGAAGAAAGCGCAACCCCGCAACCTTTAGCGCGCCGCGGTGATAGCCATCCGGGAAGAGGGCCTCGAAGCTGTCCAGATCGAGGTTGCAGTTCTCGCAGGTTTCATAGATGTTGGGGATGCGATGCTCCACCTGATAGACGTCGCGCAGGTAGTAGATGATTCGCCAATGCTCATCGGTCAGCTTTCCTAGGGGAATCTTCATCTCTAGGGCGCGATGGGCAGCGAAATTCTCGTCCCAGTTGTCGGGGTTGACCAGAAAGCCACGGGCATCGGTGCTGTACACCTTGTCAGCAGACAGGGCGCGCATGTCGGCAACACTCTGTTTGATATGGGCGCCGTAGGGCATCTGACTCACCCGGTAGTGCACCCCGGAGATGCGACAGGCGCCGCCGTGGTAGCCGGTAGGAAAAAGTCTCTTCCCATCCTGGAGCAGCAGGCCGACCGCCTTGCAGGTGGCGAACACCGTCGGGCAGACATGGGTCTTTACGTAGAAGTTGCGGATGAAGCGGATGACGTCCCAGTGCTCGCTGGAAAGCACCGGGACCTCGCATTCCCTGGCCATGCCCTCTGCGAAATTCTCGTCCCAGGCTTCCGGGTCGAGCAGACACCCCTGTGCGTCCAACTGGTAACTGTTGCCCATATAGGTAAACTCACTCATCCCCGCTCCCTCTTGTTCGTGGTAATGCAACCGCGCTGCTCTCTTCCGGTAGGCAGCGCCGGTGGCCGCGCCCTCGTCCCGCCGATCAAACGGTTGGAACCGGCCGCTATTGGACAAAGCGTAGCCCTGCGATCTTCACCGCGCCACGATGATACCCATCCGGAAAAAGGGCCTCGAATGCATCGAAATCGAGCCCGCAGGCCTCGCAGGCCTCGCAGACCGTGGGAATCCGATTCTCCTGGGCAAAGGTCGCACGCAGGGAGTCAATCACCCGCCAGTGGCTGTCAGTGAGCCGGCCACCCTGAATCCGTGACTCTAGGGCACGATGCACGGCATAGTCCCGATCCCAGCTGTCCGGATCCACGAGAAAGCCTCGTACATCAATCAGATAGTATTTATCGCCGGCGGAAATCTGCTGGTCGCCGGTCTCATCCGTCTGCTCTTGGCTCCGGTAATGCACGCCGGCGATCCGACACAGGCCACGGTGGTAGCCGGCGGGAAAGAGCTGTTTCATCTCCTGCGGCCGCAGGCCGTTGGTCCTGCAGAGCGCGAAGATGGTGGGACAGGCGCCCCAGGTCGCGTACAGTTCGCGCAGGTGATTGATCAGATCCCAGTGTTCACTGGTCAGTTCGCGAATGCCGCATTCCCTAGCCACGCCCTCGGCAAAATTCTCATCCCAGAGCCGGGCATTGAGCAGAAACCCCTGGCCATCGACCGGGTAGGTGGTGGCGTTGTATGAAAACTCGGACATAGGCGCTCCTCGTCGCGATCAACCCGTGGCACCCATGGTGCCTGTGCAACCGACCGGTGGCGGAACGCACCCGAAAGCAGTTGCAACTCTTGAAAAATAGCATGTCCCGGCCTTTGTCGCAAGGGCTGGAAGGGTGGCGAAGGCAGCTGTACGGCCCGTCAGCCCTCGCACTGGCCAAGCTTGCTGGCAACGATACGCATGTGTTCTTTTTCCGCCTCGGCAATGCTGGTAAAGACCTCGCCGAGCAACTGCCCTTGAAAGCGATGCGCCATCACCCGGGAGAGGTCATAACCGGCGTATTCAATGGCCAGAGCGATCTCCAAAACTGCCCTACACGGTGTCAGCGGTTGTCGCTCAAGGTTAGCCAGCAATTCGGCAACCGAACGGCCGCCCTCGACGAGTTCTCCGGCCAGGCCCGCGTAGACGGTTTCAAAAGGCGGAGGGGCGGTCTCGCCCTCGGCCCAGAACCGGTAGATCATACGTGCATGCATCTCCTCCGCCCGGGCTAGCGTGGCCAAGCCGGCCGCCCAAGGCACGGCGTTATAGCGCTCCCGCAAGGCGGTGTAGAACCGCTCCGCACCGCACTCCAGGTCCATGGCCCGCAGGAGCAAATCCTGTTCAGGGGCGTCGAGGTCGTAGGTCTTAAGGTTCGGCGTCTCCTCCAGAACCTGGCCGTTCCAGGCAAGCATGCCGCCGGTCAGGTTAAAGGTGATGCCCGAGGTGCGCGGCCGGGAACTGGCGGAGATTGCGGCACCGCGGGAGCGCATGCCCGAGCGGCAGTAAAAGATGATGTCCCGGTCAACGGGCAGTTCGTCCAGGCGGTCCGGCAGTTCACCAAGCGGGATGAGCACCGCGCCCGGGATGTGTTCCCGGGCGTACTCGTCGGGCTGACGCACATCCACCAGCAGGTAGTCCTCTTCCCGACCGCGGGCCATGTACGCCCGCGCTTCCTCTGCGGGAATTTCTTGATACTCTTCGCTCATTGTTATCCTCCTGTAGCACTTGTTGCCTGGTCGCACGCGGGTGGGTCCTTTTAAAGGTGTTGCAAAGCATCCCCGAGAAACCGGGTTGGACCTTCCCGCAAGCTGGGTCAGCAGCTTTTTTCGTGTGTCTATCGATTACCGCTGCTTGGCGCCGGTGCTCAGGCCTTGTTTGTTGGACTTTCGAACCCTTGTTGGCGGGCAGTCCCTTCTTTTTTTGATGAGCAGAGCGCAAAGATCAGCCGTGATCACCCAATCGTCGGAGTGCGTTTTATCTGATTGAATATCAGCCTGTTCTTCAGTCAGGCTGCTTTCTTCACCTCCCATAGCTGCTCCTGTTGCGCTCCACTGCTCGGCCGCTTTTGGCGAACCCCGGCCATCTTGATCAGCAAGACCGCCAGAGTGCTGAAGGTACAGCGGGCGAGGGGTGCCTGCTGACTACGGACCCCCACTGTTTCCAGCCCGATTTGATGTTTCAGCAGGTTGAAGGGGCGTTCACAATTTTTGCACAGTGCCAGGCTTCTTGTCCCTGAGCGGAACAACAGAGCATCCTCTGGAACTGACCGCTATCCAGGGGTATGCATCGATATTTCGGGCAGGCACCGGCAAAGTCGCATTCGCCAGCAGTTGCGTCACATTTGAACTCATGGCAGCCGTCCTCAACCCCCAGATGGCGCATGGCAATCATGCAGTCGCCATGACAAAAGACCGCACCGGGCTGGGCATCGGTATGCTCCGGAGCTTGCACCCTGGAAGACGGCGGGTGGCCACCCGTACGCCGGTTCCCTGAAACAGGGTGTCGTCTTTATCGGGAGAGGCCTCATCTGCGGTTGCCAGCCGTAGTTCGATCCCCATGGCTTGGGCCAGCCTGGTCCGGAACGACAGGAAATGGCTGTCATGATGTTGGCCGGCGCCAGCAGTGACACCAGGGGAAAGCTGTGGCCCGTTCGGACGTCGATGGCGGTGAGGGTATGCAGTCGGTACCCGATCACGTACATGGACTTATCTCGTTTGTTGTGTCGCTTGCCACAGTCGCAGTCAAGGTCGTTATAGATGCGTATTTTTTTGCCGTTGATCTCGAGCGTCGCCAAGGGAAGTCTGCAGTCGGTGGCCAGCTCCGTGGAATCAACACCATGAATAATGGCCTCGCCCAGCAGCCCCGACTGGTTGAAATGAGACAGCGTGTACACCAGCAGGTTGACCTGCTGTGCAAAGGAAAGAAGAAGACCGTCGAGGCGGTTCACTGCTAGGTGCTGGCCTTTTGCCAGCCACCCCTTGCTCTGGCCCGCGGGTCGTGGGAGGGGGCTCAGAGTGAGGTCAGCCGGCCGCGCCAGCGCCCCCGCCCCCGCGGATAAACAAAGTGCAACGCATCACGCCCGACCGTGACCCGCAGGCCCCGGCTCAGGTGCAGTTCACTACCAACACCCCCTTCCTGGGCCGCCTTTGCGACCGCGAGGATGTGTGCGTAGCGAACCGTGTCGCCCACCCGCCAAAGGAGCCGCTCGACTAGGCGACGCTGCAGGGCCGGATGGAGCGTGCGGAAGGGATCGCGTCGGAGCAGAGCTATTGGCCGGCCCACCGCTGCCGTTTCCAGCCACTCAACCGTCTCCTCCCAGTGAGCCCCCACCAGGGAATCAAGCAGATCCTCGTCCGCACTCAGGTTGGCGGCGGTCTTGCTCAGGGCTTCGCGAACCCCTGGATCGTAGTCGGCCGCGAGCAGCGGCAGCAAATGGTGGCGAATGCGGTTGCGCAAAAAACGAAGGTCACTGTTGCTCGAGTCGTTACAGAAAACAATGTCCCGGTCCGCCAGGTAGGCTAGCAGTTCCGCCTTACGCACGCCGAGCAGGGGCCGGACCACTCCGCGCGACCGCGACCGCATGCCAGCCAGTCCCTTGCGGCCGGCACCCCGCAAAAGGCGCAGCAAGACCTCCTCGACTTGGTCGTCGGCGGTATGACCCACGGCGAGGCAGTCGCTTGCCACCGTGCGGCCGATTGTTGCCAGGGCCCGGTAACGCAACTCGCGGGCCGCGTGCTCAAGCGAAATCCGCTCTGCTCGCGCATGGCCAGCCACATCGATTGCGACAATCTCGCAGCCGATGCCGAGACGACAGGCCGCAGCCTGCACGCAGGCCCGCTCCGCCGGGGTTTCCTCTGGCCGCAAGCCATGGTCCACGTAGGCGGCCACCAGGGTCAAGCGCCACTCCTCGCTCAAGGCCGCAAGCAGGTGAACAAGCGCCATGGAATCAGCCCCGCCAGACACCCCGACAAGCACTCGGCTCCCGGGGCTGAGCAGCGACTGTGCAGCCAACGTCCGTTGCAGGGCCTGTTCAAGGGGATGAAAGTGGCTGTCCGCTGCTTGCATCGCCTCCGCACCTGTTCTATGCTGGAAAAAACCGAACCATCACTAACCCGAACAGGGTGAGCAACCATGGACCGCGACGCCTACCTGCAGGTCATCAGCCGGCACCTGCAAAACGCCTATTTATTGAACGAGGAAAAGACCGCAGAGATGATCCCGGTGTTCATCGCCACCCTGCGCGGCCAGGTCGAGCGGTTAGAGCATCTTACCGCCACCGCTGATCGAAAGGAGCTCGGCCGGGCCGGGCACGGCATCAAGGGCGCCTTGCTCAACATGGGGTTGGACGATCTGGCCGAACTTGCCCACCGCCTGGAGCAACAGTGCGGCGACCCTGAGCACCATGGTCCGATCGACCGAACGCTGATCACGGACCTGGAACGAGCGGTCAGCCTGCTCGCCGAGACCTAACGAGCCTGACCTGGAAAGCCTGATTCCGCCTGGCCGAGTTGGGCCAGCAACCGCTCATGGATACTGTCGAAGCCGCCATTGGAGAGAATGGCGACCACATCGCCACTTTGGCAGGAGACGGCAAGCGCGTCAAGGATGGCGGCGGTGTCGGTACAAGCCTCAGCCTGCAGCCCCCGGGCACACAGGTCGGCAGCTAGCCGGCTGGCGGAAAACTGCTCGTCCCGGGAAAGCGTATCGAGTGGCACGTGCTCGCGGATAAAAATCCGGTCCGCGTCACCGAACACGGAGGCATAATCCTCTTGAAACACCGCCCGTCGGCTGGAATTGGTGCGCGGCTCGAACACCACCACCAGACGGCTATCCGGCCAGGCCAACCGCAGGGCCTGCAGAGTTTCTCGGACCGCGGTCGGGTGGTGGGCGAAGTCGTCGACCACGGTCACGCCGCCGACCACGCCTCGTACCTGCTGCCGCCGTTTGACCCCCTCGAACGAGGCCAAACCGGCGGCGATGGAGGCGAATGGAAAGCCGAGACGGGTGAGCAGGGCGATTACTGCCATGGCGTTCAAGGCGTTGTGCCGGCCCGGCATAGGGAGGCGGCAACGGCCCTGAAGGTGGTCGCGGCGGAACACCGAGAACTCGCTGGCCAGGCCGTGCGCCTCGAAGTCGTCGAAGCGCCACTCGCCGCCGGCGGTCGCACCGTAGCCGATCACCGGGCAGCGGGCGTTCCGGGCCAACTCCGCCACCACCGGATCATCAAGGTGGGCGACTAGGGCGCCTCGGACCGGAATACGGGCGATAAACTCGGCGAAGGAGTCTTTGATGGCCTCAAGATCGGCAAAGATATCGGCGTGATCGAACTCAATGGAGGTGAGGATGGCGCAGTGCGGGCGATAGTGCTGAAACTTGGACACCTTGT
>JAVEYP010000115.1:0-6281 GCA_034003445.1 Desulfobulbus sp. | reverse complement strand
GGCCACTACCTGCTGGCAGGCGGCGTCACCCTCGGTCAAGAAGCGCTGGCGCAGCGCCTGTCGGCAGGTGCGCCCCTCTTCGCTGTTGATCTGTATGGTCCGAATGATCATGGTCAATGTCCTTGTGCGGAGCGGCCCGCACGCGCAGAGCCGGAAAAAGGCGTGATTGTAGTATGAACGATGCGGGCTGTCAATCTGCCGGCCCGAGCCTTAGCCGCTGTGCCGGTGGAACCATTTCTCCACCTCGCGGGCCGTGAAGACCCGCATCACCGGCCGGCCGTGCGGACAGTGGGAGAAGATCGGGTCCGCCTGCATGGCCGCCAGCAGGCGCAGCATCTCGGCCGGCTGCAGCCGGTTGCCCGCCTTGATCGCAGCCTTGCAGGCCATGGAGGCGAGCAGGTCGTCCACCGCACGGGGCACCGGTCGGTCGGCCTCGTCACGGATCGGCCCGCGCAGACCATCAAGAATCTCGCCGAGCAGCCCGCCCGGCTCCTCGTGGCTGACCGCGGCCGGCAGAGCCGT
This sequence comes from Desulfobulbus sp., assembly GCA_034003445.1. GTDB lineage: Bacteria > Desulfobacterota > Desulfobulbia > Desulfobulbales > Desulfobulbaceae > Desulfobulbus. The sequence goes on along the minus strand of JAVEYP010000115.1, from coordinate 5,759 downwards.
GACCACCCAGGTGGCGTCGCCAAAGTGCTCGGTCCGCACGCCCAGGGCTTCGACCTCAGCCTGGCGCGCCTCCAGGGTCTCGGCCCGGGTCGGGCTCAGCTCAACGGTCGCTGGAAAGAGCAGGGTCTGCTGCGGCACCCGGGACTCCAAATAACCCCGGCGCAATTGATTGTAAAGCAGCCGCTCGTGGGCCGCATGCTGGTCGATAACGATAAACTGGCCGTCCTTTTCGCAGAGCAGGTAGAGGACAAACAGTTGGCCGATCAGGGTTAGGCCGGTAAAGTCCTCGGCCGTGTCCGTGTCCAGGGGCGTTGCCCCTGCGCCCGGCATGCCGGGATCAACCAATGTGGGAGGTACGGGGGTCGATGCGACAGGCGGACCAGGAACCGACACCGGGCCGGCGTCTCGCCCCAGGGCAGGCTCAGCCGTGGTCAGCGGCCCAACCGGTAAGGCAACCGGCTCCGGATAGAACGCGGTCACAGGCTCCGCGGTCTCAGTCCGCTCGGGCAGAGGTGCAATCCCGGTCGCCGCTGCAGCGGGCACAAACACGCTGGTGCGCAGTGCCTGTTGATAGGCGGCCATGGCCTGGGCCACGGCCGCGGCGACAAAACGGTGCACCACCTCACTTCGGCGGAAGCGGATCTCGCGCTTGGCCGGGTGGACGTTCACATCCACCTGTTCAGCCGGCACAGTGAGCAGCAGCGCCCCGGCGGGCTGGTAGCCCTTCATCAAAAAGCCCTGCATCCCCTCAAGCACCGCGTGACGGAGCATCCCATCCTGTACCGGCCGGCCGTTGACCAAAAGGCGCAGCCGGGCACTGGTTGCCGGCGAACTCTCGGGCAGCAGCAAAAAGCCGCCCAGGGCCAGCCCCTCGCCATCTTCGCCTTCCAATGGCAAAAGCGGCCCCTCTGCCCGGAACACCTGGCGGACGCGATGCTCCAGGCCCTCACCGGGCGGCCAGTCGAGCGTCTGCCGGCCGTCAATAATCAGCCGAAAGCCCGAAGCCGGGTGGGCCAGGGACAGGTTCCTGACCACCTCTTCAATGTGGGACAGCTCGGTGCGCACTGACTTGAGAAACTTGCGGCGGGCCGGCATGTTGCCGAACAGGTTGCGCACCTCCATGACCGTGCCGTGGCCGCAGCCATCTTGATGCACTGCCTGCAGGGTGCCGTAGCGAATGTCAACGCGGGTGCCCAGATCCTGGCCACGCGGGCGTGAGAGGATGCGCAGCCACGACACCGAGGCAATGCTCGGGATCGCCTCGCCGCGGAACCCCAGGGTACTTATCCCGGTGAGCTGGCTCTCGTCCTTGAGTTTGGAGGTGGCGTGGCGCTCAATGGAGAGCAGCACGTCGTCGCCGTCCATACCCCTGCCGTCGTCGGCCACACGCAGCAACACACTGCCGCCGCCCTCCACCTGGATGTCGATGCGGGTCGCGCCGGCGTCCAGGCTGTTCTCAAGCAGTTCCTTAACCACCGAGGCGGGTCGCTCCACCACCTCGCCGGCGGCGATCTGGTTAGCGAGTTGTTCAGAGAGAAGGCGTATCCGGGACAAGGATTCGGGATAATGGCTGTTTTTCTTTGGGGATGCTGAAACCGGGGAACCGTGGTAGCGTGGTTTGGGCGGTCGCCGGGCCGTCCACGGCCGGCCGGCGGCCCTCTGGCGCGCCGTCGGATAATGCCACCAACACTACCGTTTCTGCCCGCCCTTGTCCACCCTGCCCTTGGAAAAAACGGCCGCCCCTGCCGAGCCCAAAGACACCCGCGCAGTCAGGCGGGTGCTCGATCAGCGGCCGCTCATCATCATCCTGCTCATCATTGCTGGGGTGAGCACGGTGTGCATCGGCACAGTGCTCGCCTGGTTCCTCAGCCTGCCCGACATTCGCAGCGTGGCCGACTACCGGCCGGAAGTGGCCACCCTGGTGCTCGACCGCCGCGGCCGCCCCATCGACGCCATTGCCCACCAGTTCCGCATCGTCATCCCCTACAGTGAAATGCCACCGCTGTTACCCAGGGCCTTTGTTGCCGCCGAGGACAGCCGCTTCTGGGAGCACACCGGCCTGGACGGCTGGTCCATTACCCGTGCCGCGGTCAACAACCTGCTCGCCGGCCGCCGCAGTCAGGGCGGCTCGACTATTACCCAGCAGATTACCCGTGGCCTGCTGCTCACCCGGGAGAAAAGCTACCTGCGCAAGATGGCCGAGGCGGTGCTCGCCCACCGCATCGAGCGCATGCTCACCAAGGAAGAAATCCTCTACCTCTACCTCAACGAGATCTACCTGGGTGAAGGTGCCTACGGGGTGGAGGCAGCGGCTCGCACCTACTTTAACAAGCGGGCGCGCGACCTGGACCTGGGCGAGATCGCCGTGCTCGCCGGTCTGCCCCAGTCGCCGAGCAACTATTCGCCCCTGCGCAACCCGGACGCCGCCCGGGCGCGGCAACGTTACGTGCTCAACCGCATGGCCGAGGACAACATCGTCACCGCTGAAGCGGCCAGGGCCGCCTGGGACCAGGGGCTGCGCACCTCCGCCAACTGGCGGCGGGCCGTGCACGGCTATTTCTCGCTCTATGTGCGCAGCCAGCTGCTCACCCGCTTCAGCGAGGAGGACCTGTTCCGTAAGGGGCTGACCGTGGCCACCACCGTAGACAGCGTGCTGCAACTGGCCGCGGCCCAGGCCGTGCGGGAAGGCGCGGCCCGGGTGGCCGAACGTCACCCCAAGGAGCCGTCGCCCCAGGGCGCGCTGGTGGCCCTGGATACGGCCAGCGGCCGCATCCTGGCCATGGTCGGGGGCGCCGACTACCACACGGCTCCGTTCAACCGGGCGGTGCAGGCCAACCGCCAGCCTGGCTCGGCCTTCAAGCCTATCGTTTACGCGACCGCGCTTGAACAGGGCGTGCCGTCCACCACAGTGCTCAGGGATACGCCGCTCGCCCTGCCGAGCGGTACCCGCAAACTCTGGCGACCAGGCAACTTCCGCGGCGAATACCGGGGCTCGCTTAACCTGGCCGAGGCGCTTGTCTGCTCCAGCAACGTGGTCGCGGTGCGCCTGTTGCGCCAGACCGGGGTGCCCAGCGTGGTCCGCCTGGCCAAGCGACTGGGCATCAGCGCGGAGCTGCAGCCCGACCTGACCCTGGTCCTCGGTTCCTCGCCGGTGAGCGTGCTTGAGCTGACAGCGGCCTACACCGCCTTTGCCAATCAGGGTATCTTTCATGCACCAGTGGGCATCACCCGGGTGACCGAGCGGGACGGCCGGATTACCTTCTGGCCGCAACCCCGGGCAGAGCGGGTGCTGTCAGTGCGGACAGCCGATTGGCTGCAGGCAGTCCTTGTTCAGGTAGTGCAACGCGGCACCGGCAAAAACGCCAAGGGCGTACGCGGCGCCAGCGGCAAAACCGGCACCACAGACAACAACATCGACGCCTGGTTTGTCGGCTCTGCCCCGGGGCTGACCACGGGCGTGTGGATCGGGCATGACCGCTCCGCCTCCCTGGGCGCGGGCGAAACCGGCGGCCGGGCGGCCGCGCCGGTGTGGCAGCAGTTCATGCAACTGGCCGTCCGTTGAGAAGCATCCTATGACCACCCGCGCTGCCTTTCTGCTGCAGAACTTGTACAGCGGCACCCCGGCCAACAAGCTGGCCGCGGCCCGCCGGCTGCACACAACCTTTGCGTCCCGCCCGCCAGACGCGCAACTCGCCTCAGCCCTGGCCAAGCTGCAGGAACACAGCAAAACACTGGCCACGCACATGCGCACCCTTAACCTGGGCGCACTCTGCACCGCCTGCGCCAGTCGACCGGACGGCGGTTGCTGTAGCGCCTTTATGGCCGACAACGTGGACGCTGTCCTCTTGCTCATGAACCTGCTGCTCGGCTGCGACGTGCACCCGGTTGGCACAGACCCGGCCAGCTGCCAGTTTCTCGACGCGCGTGGTTGCCTGCTGGCGATCAAGCCGATCTTCTGTTTGAACTACAACTGCCGCGCCATCCTCAACACCACTCCAGCGGCCGGGCTGGACATGCTCTACCGCTGCGCCGCCACAGTGCTCAGCCAGCAGACGCAAGTAGAGGAATTACTGCTCGCCAACATCCACCAACCAGAGACCCCGGCCACAGAGACCACCCCTTCAAACCCGTCACCTGCAAGGAGCCCCGCATGCTGACCTGCGCCCCAATAACCACGCCCTTTGGCGAAATGCTGCTGGCCGCGGACGCGGACGGCCTGACCCACCTCTGTCTGCCCGGTGAGACGCTCGATCTCCCCGACCTGGTACGCGTTGAACCGGCCGACCAGCCGCTGCTCGCCGAGGCGGCCCGCCAGCTCCACGCCTACATCGCCGGCAAACTGCAGACCTTTGACCTGCCGCTTGCCCTGCACGGCACGCCCTTCCGGCTGCGCGTCTGGGACCAGTTGCTGGCCATCCCCTATGGCCAGACCATGAGCTACGGCGAACTGGCCGAACACCTTGGCAGCCGCTCCAAGGCCCGGGCCGTGGGCGGCGCGGCCCACGCCAACCCGGTGGCCATCATCGTGCCCTGCCACCGGCTGATCGGCGGAAGCGGCAGCCTCACTGGCTTTGGCGGCGGCTTGCCGCTCAAGCAGGCCCTGCTCGACCTGGAACGCGACCACATCCAGCCGGGGACACGATAACCGCCCGACAGCCCCCCTTCCCCAGGAAAAACAGCCAGGGCCCCTTTTCGGGATCACCTCAGTTTCCTCAGCAAACTCCAGCACGGATGGGCAAGCGCTCATGGACGACACAACTGGTCGAATAATCCGAGACAGCAGAGAGGGTACAGCAAAGATCAAATCTCTGAAAAACCAGGCACGGCCCACCAGAAAGGAAAGAAAGCAAGATCGCAGCTTTGGCCAGCCGCCTCACCTCCCTGCAGACAGCAAAGAAAAACAGCCGGCATCAGCCGGCCAGGCTGGCCACCCGTACCCCTTGGCAGTGGCAACACTCGGTCAACGAGGAATGGCTCAACCTTGGGGGCAATTCCTAATTCGAGCATGGGGCCTTGCCTGGTCTCGAACGGCTCGGCGCAGCTGCGCCATCGCGCTGTGCTGCGCTCTCTTTGCGCTCCCGTCAGTGGCGGCCCAACAGCCAACCCCTGGTGGCGGGGATACGCCAGTGGCCGTGCAAGCTCCTGACGGCAAACCCGAGTCCCCAGGGAGGGTCGATGTCCAACCCGTTGCCAGGGATGACGAGATCAGGAAACGACTCGCAGATATCCTGCACACGACACAATGGTTCGGCGACCCCACGGTCACGGTCCAGGACGGTCTCGTTTTCCTGAAAGGAACCACGGAAAACGAGGAATCCCGGCAATGGGCCGGAGATTTGGCAAGGAATACGGAAGGCGTGGTTGCTGTTGTCAATCAAATTGAAGTGGCCCCCACCACGGTGTGGAATTTCGAGCCAACCTTTCAGGTTCTCAATGATTTAGCACGCAACTTCGTTCGCCTGCTGCCGCTGATGGTGGTGGCGGTGGTGGTCAGCGCGCTTTCCTGGATCTTCGCCAGATTGACGGTGCGCCTGCTGCGCCACGGGCTTCAGGCCCGCGCCCTCAGTCAGCTGCTGCGCGAGGTGCTGGCTCGGGCCGGCGGCATACTGGTCCTGCTTGCCGGTGTGTACCTGGTGCTCCGCATCGCCGGGCTCACGCAACTCGCGCTTACGGTAGTGGGCGGCACAGGCCTGATCGGTTTGGTGCTGGGCAGCGCATTCCGCGACCTCACCGAGAATTTTCTCGCCAGTCTCTTTTTG
>JAVEYP010000114.1:0-6294 GCA_034003445.1 Desulfobulbus sp. | reverse complement strand
GCCTTGTAGTCGCCGGGCCACTATAGCCAACCCATGATCATCCTTCCCGCTTTTTTTGGCTGCAGGTGGACCAGCCGCGGTTCAGGTCCTGTGGCCGGTATTTTTCCTGCAGCAACAGCAAGAAAAGGGGTATGTTGAGCATAATCGGCACACGGCCTGCCGCGCCCCCCTGCCCGGCCGCTGCTGCCCAAGGAGCGAAATCCCATGTCCCCGACTCGCACCGGTCTTTCCGGCCACGACCTCAACCGCCTCTTTGCCGAGGCCTGCGCCGCCCAGGCCGCGGACGAGTGTGTGCAGGCCCGTGACACCTTCCGGCTGCTGCTCGACTACCTGCCTGACGCCGCCCTCCTCCACTCCCACCTCGGGCTCGCCCACTACGGCCTGGCCGAATTTGATCAGGCCCGAGCGGCCTTTACCCGCGCCGTTGACCTGGCGCCCACAGACAACGGCGCCCTGTTCAACCTGGCCCTGTGTGAGAAACAGGCCGGTGACCTAGTCACAGCCATCGCCAGCTATTGCCGGCTGCTCACACAGACGCCCCAGGACATTGACTGCCTCTACAACCTGGCCGGGTGCTACCGCGAAACCGGCGACGCGGAACAAGCCATCGCCTGCTACCAGGAGGTGCTCAGCCTGGACGAAAACCACCCGGCCGCGGCCGCAGGCCTTGCCCATATTCATCACGGCCGGGGTGAGACCGACCAGGCCGCAGCCTGGTACCAGCACCAACTCGCGCGCCAGCCCGACGACGAGGCGGCCCGCTATCTGCTCGACGCCCTGACAGGTATCTTTCACGACCACCCGCCCGAGACCTACGTGCGCGACCTGTTCGACTCCTGCGCTAAAGGCTTTGAAAAAACCCTGGTAACGGACCTGGGCTACGATAACCCGGTGCAGCTCCATGGCTGCCTGCAACGCTGTCCGGGCCACCACGAACACTACCAGCACGGGCTCGACCTGGGCTGTGGTACTGGCCTGAGTGGCCTGCCGTTTTGTTCCTTGGTGACCGTGCTCGACGGAGTTGACCTGTCGGTCAACATGCTCGCCCTGGCCCGTGACAAGGGCTGCTACACGACCCTGCACACAGACAGCATCATCCATCACCTGCGGGCCACGACCGAAACCTACGATCTGTTCATCGCCACTGACGTGTTCATCTATATCGGCGACCTGCGAGAACTTTTCGCCGCCACCGCAGCCGCGGCCCGGCCCGGAGCGCTGTTCTGCTGTTCCACTGAGAGGATGGAGGCGGACGGCTATGAACTGCGCTCTACTGGCCGGTACGCCTACTGCCAAGCTTACCTGCGCGACATGGCCGCGGCCGCAGGTTGGTGTGTACTCGCAAGGGAACCCACTGGCCTGCGACGAGAGGGAGACGTGCGGATCGCGGGCGATCTCTGGGTGCTGCGCTTTGATCCTCCGCACACGGCCGAAACGGCCTGAGGAAACTGCCCGAGAAAAAGAGTGCCAGGATGGGACATTCGTGCAGAGATTCCGCCAGGGTCGTGACAAAATGTAAGGGCGGCCGAGTCGAAAAAACTACGATGCACAGCCCGTCCGGGCAACCAAAGGCAGGCCCGCAGCATGGATGGACGCCCCACCGACCCTGCGTTCTACGCAAACTAGGCTGCGGGCTGCTCTGTTCCTGTCCCTCATGCCCCTAGGAGTCCTGAACTATGCGCTGGCCCTTCCCCCTCCCGCCGCGGCTTGACTGGCTGCAAATCGAGATGAGCTCGCACTGCAACGCCAGCTGCTGCTACTGCCCCCGCACCCTCGTTGGCACTCGCTGGCCCTCCGGCCTCTTAGACCCGGCCCTGTTCGAGGAACTCACGCCCATACTCCGGCGCACCCGCTTGGCCTTCCTGCAGGGCTGGGGCGAGCCCTTTACCCACCCAGATTTTTTCCGTTTCGTGGCCATAGCCAAGGCTGCCGGCTGCCAGGTGGGCACGACCACCAATGGCATGCTGCTGGACGAAGAACGCTGTCGCCGTCTGGTGAGCGACGGGGTGGACCTGGTTGCGTTCTCGCTTGCCGGTGCGACCGCGGCCACAAACGACCACTGGCGGAGCGGCGCACCGCTCCACCGGGTGCTTGCCGCCATCGACCGGCTGGCACGCTGCCGCCGCGAGGCTGGCGTGGACCGGCCAGCGATCCACGTGGCCTACCTGCTGCTCCGCTCGCACCTGGACGAACTGCACCAACTGCCAACCCTGCTTGCTGATCGGGGTATCGACCAGGTGGTCATCAGCACCCTGGACTTGGTCCTGGCAGACTCACTTGAACCGGAATGCCTGCAGCCGGAGACCGAGGCCGAATGCGCGACCCTGCACGACCAGTTGGAACAGCTGGTCGTGGCCGGCCGCGAGGTGGGTCTGGCCGTGCACTACGGTTTCCCCGTGCCACCCGGCGCAGTCAACCATCCGGACCTGGACTGCGTCGAAGACCCCTGCCACGGCGCCTTTGTCACGGCGGACGGCCGTGTTGCGCCCTGCGTTTTTCTCGGGCTCCCCACAAGTGGATCAACCGCTGCTGAGGATGCTGCCTGGTCCCTGCCGCAGCCGTCCTTCTTCGGCAACCTGAATACAAAACCGTTCACCGCCATCTGGCGCTCCCGCGCGTCCAAGGATTTCCGCCGGGCCCATCGCAAAGGCCCCTTGCCTCCAGCCTGCCGCCAGTGCACCAAAGTCCGCTTATGCACCCCGGACCTCTGACACTCACGCCCGCTCAGGCCGTGGCCGGAAACTGTACCCGTATTCCGAATATCCCTGTCTGCACGGCCGTGACGAGCAGGCTGAAGATCTGCCTGGTGATGCCCCTGTCGATACCAAAAAAACATGAGCGGACACAACGCTCTGCTCAGGCAGGTATGGGGTGGCCATGACTGCGTGGCTTGGCGGGAGAACACCGCAGTCAGATCGAGAACAATAAACTTTTGACACGCAGCTCAAATAGCATCGGAAACGCCACCGATCGGATCAAAGTGATCTAAACAGCGGATAGAAACTTTCAACCAATTCTGACAGTGAACGGTAGAGGTTGCTGGCAAGCGCTCGCACCCGCGCCCCTTCCTCCGTTGTCCCAACGTTTCGTTCCCTCACTGTCCATCCAGTCGCGCCCCCCCTAGCGGGCATGTCCGGCCACATCATCGCCAGGTCCCAACCGCTGCCAACCGCATCCGACGGCGAAACAGGCGGCCGGCTGAGCAGGTTCAGCGGCGACCCTTGCTTAGCCGGCGCCACTTCCAAGGCGGCAGCGGCGGGCGGCCCTGCCACAACCCTAGTCGCTGCTTCCGGGCCGCCTCCTGCAGCACTCCCAACTCTGCACAGAGCCCCTGCGTGCGACAGTAGCGTGGATACAGCCAGGCGTGGCCATGGCGAACCAGCTCGCGGTTGACGAGCACACCGCCCCGCTCCACCAAGGCCACAACGCGACCGTAGTGGTCACGGTCCATGGGTATTATATCCACCGCTCGTCCGGAGACCAGCCGCCGGGTAAAATCGCGCGCCTCCCGCCATCCGGGCTGGCGGTACTCGGGACTGTCGATACCATACAGGCGTATCCTGTACGAGCGGCCAGCCCGCTCCACGGTAAGTGAATCGCCGTCCGGCACACTGCGCACCCTGGCCTGCCAGGCGAGTGCCGGCACCGCAGCCATCAGCAGTATTAGCAGCAGGGGCAGCCATCCGAAACAGCGGCCCGCTCTCTTCAGCCATCCTCTTGGAATCCGCATACCTCATCCCGGTTGTCAAAGAAATGACACAGGAGATGGAAGGTCCTTGTCTTTCCCAAATCGTTTGTGGTAGCCTTTTGTATACCTTGGGGAGCGCATGCCAAAAAATGTGCGTCCCTTTTTTCGTCCCTCGCTTCCGGGTACCAGTTGCCGATTATGAAAAAACCTGCCACGCCCGCAGTACAGTCCACCGCCAGCGAAGAAATGACAGAAAATCTTCTCCTTACCACTTCTCGCTTCACTACCTTTACCAGCTTTCGACTCCGGACGCTGCCACGCCAGATGAACTACGGCACGATGGCCGACCAGTTCGCGGGCTGAACTATGGCGACCAAGGATTCCTTCTGCAGCATCATCGGCCGCAGCGAGTGCATGCGCCAGATGTTCGACCTGCTTGAAAAACTCGCCGAGGACGATCAGAGCACGGTCCTCATCCAGGGTGAATCCGGCACCGGCAAGGAACTGGTAGCCAAGGCCATCCACTTGAACAGCCCCCGCTGCAGCAAACACTTCGTGCCGGTCAACTGTGCCGCCATCCCCGATGACCTGTTGGAAAGCGAGCTGTTCGGCTACACCAAGGGCGCGTTCACCGGCGCGACCGCGCCGAAAATCGGCCGCATCGAATACGCCAACGGCGGCTCGCTGTTCCTCGACGAGATCGGAGACATGAAGCCGGCGCTGCAGGCCAAACTGCTGCGTGTCCTGCAGGAGCGCGAGTTCGAGCCAGTGGGTGGCCTCCGGTCGATTTCCGTGGACGTGCGCATCATCGCCGCCACCCACCGTAACCTGGAAGAGATGGTGGCCGAGGGCTGCTTTCGCGAGGACCTGTACTACCGATTGAGTGTCATTCCAGTGGTTATTCCGCCATTGCGCGAGCGGTCCGGCGACCTCTCGCTGCTCGTCGACCACTTTGTCCGCACCATTGGCCGCAACAAGAAAAAATCCTTGCTCGGCTTTGACATGGTGGCCATGCGCACCCTTGCCGCCTTTCCCTGGCGAGGCAACGTCCGCGAACTGGAAAATCTGGTGCAGCACATGACCATCCTCTACGGCGGCTCCTGTGTCGGCTACAACGACCTGCCGGAGAAATTCCGCAACGGTGCACCACCACCCATCGACCACGTGCAGCCCGAGTCCATCAGCGACGACACTCGGCTGGACGAAAAACTGTTCCTCACCGCAGGCGCGGCCGTGGACGAGGCCGAAGAGCACTGGCCGGAGGATGGCATTGACTTCAACGCCCTGGTCAACGATTACGAGACCGAACTGATCGTCAAGGCCCTTAAACTCAGCCAGGGCAATAAAAAAGAGGCGGCCCGACTCCTCAACCTGAAGCGGACCACCCTGCTGGAAAAAATCAAAAAAAAGAAACTGTCCGTGAATTTTACCGAGGACGACAACGACTGATTCTCGTCAGGCAACCTGTCGCTTCGGCGCGGCCGCCATCCTGGCGCGCAGGTCCTCCTCTGCGACCGGTGTCATTAGGATATCCCTCACCCCGTACTTGACTGCCTGCAGCACCAGCGACCGCGTCCAGGCCGGGCCGGCTGCCACCAAGGGCGCCTGCAGACCGGCGCTGGCAAGTTTGATGGCCACGCCCAGCCCCTGCTCGCTGACCTCACGCATCACCAGCACCACCATCCGCACCCCGGGCACGAGCGCATCGTGCACCGAATCCTTGAAGTGGCGGACCCGGCCGGTACAACTCATCCCCTGCAACATTTCCAGAATCCGGACGTCTTCCGCCGGATCGTCGCTGAACAAAAGCACCTCCGCCCCTGGACCACCGTTACCCGGTTCGTCCCACGCCTGTCCACCGCCCGCTGCTGCTTTCGGCTCGCCCAGAGTTCGCTCCTGTGCCACCTCGGCCGGTAGGTCGGCTTGGAGTACCGTGCCTGAATCGCCCGTCTCTGACGCCCTCTCCGGTCGTTCCAGTCCAAAGGGTGGGGCGGGCAGGGCCAGGGTGAGATCGCCGAGATCGCAACCCTCTGCCCCCATGGGCAGGGTTAGCACCAGGACCTCGCCTGCAGGCAGGGATGACTCCACCATTGGCCCGCCCACCGGTACGACCTGCTGCCCGGCGGCGAGAAAGTGGACTTGCCGTGAGAACTGCTGCTGAAAGACCGCGCTAAGCGCGCTGCAGACAATGCCAACCACCTCGGCAAAGGTGTCCGCTATCTCCTTGGACCATGCCTCCGCAGCCACAGAGCTCTGCTGTTCCACTTCAGGCAGCATGATAACCAACCCACTGATGCGGATGGCATCGCGCAGCCCCATCACCAGCAGGCCCATGCCCTCCACCTCGCCTTCCAGGCGAACCAGCGCGAACACGCGGCCGCCTGGGGCTGGTTCGCCGCTCAACGCACTGCCCTCGGCAAGCCGGGAAGAGGGCGCTCCGAGTTGGAAGGGTTTGCCGATCAGCGCGGCCACCTCCTCCTGGATGCGACCGCGGCAGTTCAGCAGGGTCTGTTCAAGGCGTTCTCGGTGGGTCATGATACCGGCACTCCGGCGGGAAGGAGGGGCATAAAGGATGGCCTGCGCGAATCGAACGCGCTGGCAGTTCA
>JAVEYP010000113.1:0-6310 GCA_034003445.1 Desulfobulbus sp. | reverse complement strand
CGGCCGCTGCGCCATTTTCTGATGATCGGCATGCGAGAGGGCAACAGTCCGCATCCTGATCTGAGGCTGGAGGACTACTTGCGGCGCATACAGTCGGTGGAAGGGCAGCCTGGCTGAACGGGCGGGGCTCTCCCTGACTGGACAACGCCCGATGGCCGGGCGCCAGAGACCTCTGATCATGAGTGTCCTTTTCTGTGCTGCTTTCCCCAAGGGAATTGAAGTTTTAGCCGGGTTGTGCTACAAAATACCTTTTTTGCGGACGTCCGAATGGACGGTGTGTTCGTTCCGCGCCGCATCGTTACACTAAGAGAAACTGAGCCCGCGCCGACCGGCGCGACGGCGGAGATGGAATCGAAATGAAGATACTTGTCACAGGCGGCACCGGGTTCACCGGCAAGGCGCTAGTGAAGCGGCTGATCGACGAGGGGCACGAGGTGGTCAGCCTCGATTATCAGGAAGGGCTGAAGACCGACGAGATCCGGCAGTGGGGCGCCAAGGTGGTGATCGGCACTGTGACTGATCGCGAGGTGGTGGCCCGCTGCATGGAGGGGGTGGACATCGTTCAGCACATGGCAGCTGCCTTCCGCGAACTGGATGTGCCCAACAGCCATTACGACGAGGTCAATATCGGCGGCACCCGCATCGTCCTGGAAGAGGCCTTCAAGGTGGGAGTGAAGAAGTTTATCTATACCTCCACCTGCGGCGTGCACGGCAACGTCGACTCACCCCCCGCTGACGAGAACGCGCCTATCAAGCCCGCCGACTACTACCAACGCACCAAGTACGAGGCCGAACCGTTGGTGCTCGAGTACCACCGCAAGGGCATGGCGGCGGTGATCCTGCGGCCGGCGGCCACCTACGGCCCGGGAGATCCGGAGCGTTTTTTCATGATCTTTAAGCGGGTCAACAAGGGGTTCTTCCCCATGTTTGGCTCCGGTAAAACCTTTTACCATCCCCTTTACATCGACAACCTGGTGGATGCGCTCCTCTTGGCCATGGAGCCGGGCAAGGGCGATGGCGAGGCCTATCTGATTGCCGATGAGGAATACGTGCCGATCGAGACCCTGGTCCGCAAGGTCGGCCAGGCCCTTGGCGTGGATGTGAAGATCCCCCATTTCCCGATTCTGCCGTTGATGGTGGCCGGCCACCTCTTTGAAAAGGTCTGCAAACCCTTCAAAATCACCCCGCCCATCTTTCCGCGCCGCGTGGACTGGTATCGACAGAACCGTGCCTTCAACATTGCCAAGGCTAAACGTGACCTCGGCTACAACCCCCGGGTCGGCCTGGATGAGGGCCTGAAGCGCACCGGCGAGTGGTACCGCCAGGAAGGGTACCTCGTCTGACGGTTTCACGGGTCCGCCACCCCTCCAATTCACATGCAACGCAAACTCACTTCCCTTGCCACCGCCGAGTTTGACCTGCTGGTCATTGGCGGTGGTATCACTGGCGCCTTTGTCGCCCATGACGCATCGCTGCGCGGCTTGCGCGTGGCCCTAGTGGAAAAGGGTGACTTTGGTGCCTTTACCTCCTCGGCCTCGTCCAAGCTGTTGCACGGTGGCGTTCGCTATCTGCCCAAGGGCCAGGTCTGGAAGGTGCGCGAATCGTACCGTGAAACCGCTGTGTTCCAGCACATCGCGCCGCATCTCACTCGCTGGGTGCCTTTCCTCGTGCCCACTGAGTCCGGCTCGCTGATGAAGGGCAGGGCGGCCATGCACGCGGCCATGCTCCTCTACGGCCTGTGTGGTGCCGGGATTGACCGGCTGATCAGCGACCGCTCCAAGCAGCCGCCGGCGCGCACCTTCCTGCCGCCTGGCCAGGCCAGGGAGCGGGCGCCGCTGCTGCGGTCCATCCCGCATCTCACCGGTGCGCAGGTGCTGTGGGAATCGCACATGCATAATTCCGAACGCATGACCCTGGCCGTGCTCAAGAGCGCGGTCCGGCACGGGGCAGAGGTGGCCAACTACCTGCAGGTGGACGGGCTGCTCTTTGAAGAGGGCCGGGTAACCGGCGCCCGGGTCACGGACTGCCTTGGTGGTGACAGCTTCACCATTCGCGCTCAGCTGACGGTCAACGCCGCCGGACCGTACGTGCAGGGCATCAACGAGTCGGTGCCGCAACTGCGCCTGAGCCAGCGTCTGACCGGCTTTTCTAAGGGTGTGCACTTGGTGGTCCGTCAGGTCGAGCCGGAATACGCCCTGGCCCTGACCACCGGCAAGAAGACCGAGGGTTTCGTCACCCGCGGCGGCCGTCATTTTTTCATCATTCCCTGGCGCGGCTGCTCGCTCATCGGCACCACCAACGTCCCCTACAACGGGCAACTCGATGAGGTGCGGGTGACGGCCCGCGACATCGATGACTTCCTCGCGGACATCAACACCACCCTGCCCGAGGTGCGCCTCACCCGGGCGGACGTGCGCTTCGCCTTCTGCGGCATTTACCCGCTCATCGCTGCGGAGGTCCGGACCGACACCTACCAGGGTACGGGTGAGTATCAGGTGATCGACCATGGCCGGGCAAACGGCGTCAGTGGCATCATCACCGGTCTTGGGGCCAAATACACCACTGCTCGTCGGGTGGCGGAACAGGCCATGAATTTGGCAATGGCTAAGCTGGGGCGGACCGGAATAGGGTGCCGCACTGCGGTCGAGCGTCTGGCTGAAGGATCGCTCGACGATATCGAGGCCTTCCGTGAGGACTGTTATCGCCGCTACCGAGAGGACTTGGGGCCGGCGACCATCGACGAACTCATTCGCAACCACGGCCGCGGTCTGCACAGCCTAGTCGCCCTCGGCCGTGAGCGGGATCTGTTGCAGCCCGTGGCCCCGGATCGCCCGACCCTGGCCGTGGAGGTCGAACATGCTGTCCGCGAGGAGATGGCCCTGACCCTGGATGACCTGCTGTTCCGCCGGACCGGCCTGGGCACCATCGGTCACCCCGGCGAGGCGGCGGTGGTGCGCTGCGCCGACCTGGCGGGCAACCTCCTCGGGTGGGACGCGGCGGAAAAGGCGCGCCAGATTGAGGCCGTGGCTCACCGCTACGTCTACCCTTGACCGATCCGGCCTTGACGCGACCCATGCTCGCGCTCCATATTGCACCGACTCCTTTTTTCTCTGATCGGGGCTGTCACATTCGCATCCGCAACGAGATCGAGGCGCTTCGTGACAGTGGCGTGCGCGTCATTCTCTGTACCTATCCGCTGGGCGCTGATCCAGGCGGTATCGACATCCGGCGGACCGCGCGCATCCCGGGCTACACCCAGGTGGATGCTGGGTTCTCGCCGTTCAAGTTTCCTGCCGACCTACTGCTCTTTCTGCTCGTGCTGCGCACCGCCTGGAAAGAACGGCCCGACGCGCTGCACGGCCACCTGCATGAGGGTGCTCTGATCGGCTGGGCCGTGCGCTGCTGTCTGTTCTGGCGGCGGCTACCGGTGATTATGGACATGCAGGGCAGCCTTACGGGCGAACTGATTGGCTATGGTACGATTTCCGGCCACGGCTGGCTGGTGCGGCTGGTGCGGGCGGTGGAGCGGTTCGTCTGCCGGTTGCCGCAACTCTTCTTCTGTTCCTCGCCGCGCAGC
Organism: Desulfobulbus sp.; assembly: GCA_034003445.1. GTDB lineage: Bacteria > Desulfobacterota > Desulfobulbia > Desulfobulbales > Desulfobulbaceae > Desulfobulbus. Next base: position 2,733 of record JAVEYP010000113.1, on the reverse strand, counting down.
CTTGACCTGCTGCGCCGCGATTTCGGCGTGCCGGAGGAGCGGTTGGTGCTGCTCAACGATGTGGTGCCGGACCGGTTTTTCACCAGCCGCGATGCGGCGGTGCTGCGTCAGGAACTGGGCTTGCCCCTGGAGAAAACCGTGGTGCTCTATTCCGGCTCGCTCCTGCCAGGCAAAGGGCTAGGCCATGTGCTGCGTGCCATCGCCGAGTTGCAGGAGGAGCGGCCGGACCTCCTGTTCGTGCTCGTCGGCTACCCAGTGGACGACGTGCACAGCCAGCTCGAGGACCAAGGGCTGATCGACGCGGTGCTTCTGGTCGGCCGCGTGGCCTACGACGAACTGCCCCGCTGGCTGGCCGTGGCTGACATTGCCCTTGAGCCTAAAGAAGAGGTGAGCGGCGAGGCGAGCGGCAAGGTGCTCCACTACTTGGCGGCCGGGCTGCCGGTGGTCTGCTTCGATACCGACAACAACCGGCAGGTGCTCGGCGAGTTGGGCTACTACTCCCGCCCAGAAGGTCCCTCTCTTGCGGCGGCTATCCTGCAAGCCGCTGACGACGGTGCCAACCGTCAGGAGCGCGGTCGCGCGGGCCGAGAGGCGGTACGGCACACTCATTCCTTTGCCGGCATCCGCGGGATCCTGCGCAGCGGGTATGACCGGCTGCGGGACCGGGCCAGCAAGGGCGACTGAGCTGCCACCTGCTGTTTGTTTTCCAGGCGTCTGGTTCCGGCTGGTGGCGCCTACCACCTTTTTCCCACAATTCCCTGTTTCTTCGGAGTAGTCAACATGTGCGGTATCTGCGGTTTTTCCTGGAACGATGAGACGTTGATTCGAAAGATGGCGGACCAGATCGTGCATCGCGGTCCTGACCAGGAGGGGTTCTTCTGTACGGATAGGATGTCGCTCGGCTTTCGGCGGCTGTCGATCATCGACCTGAGCGAGAACGCCAGCCAGCCGATGTTCAACGAGGACAACACGGTCTGTCTGGCGTTCAACGGCGAAATCTACAATTTCCAGGAACTGCGGGCACTGCTCGAGGCCAAGGGGCATCGCTTCCGCAGCAAAACTGATTCGGAGGGGGTCCTGCTCGGCTACGAGGAGTCCGGGATCGACGTCATCACCCACCTGCGCGGTATGTTCGCCTGTGCCCTCGACGACATGGTGCGCAAGCGGCTGCTGCTTGTCCGGGACCGCATCGGCATCAAACCGCTCTATTACACCCGGAAGGGTGATCGGCTGGTGTTCGGCTCAGAGATCAAGTCCATTCTTCAGGACCCGGGTGTGGAGCGGCGGGTGAATCACCAGGCCCTTTACGACTACCTCGGCTTCGAGTTCGTGCCTGCGCCGGAGACCATGTTCGCGGGTATCAGTAAACTGCCCGCCGGCCACCTGCTCATTTGGGAGAACGGCCAGGCCGAGGTGCGCCGCTACTGGGACCTGAGTTTTAAGCCGGCCGCGCCTATGCCTCGCTTCGAGGAGGCGGTGGAACAGCTGCGCGAACACCTGGACACCGCTGTCAAGAGCCACCTGGTCGCGGACGTACCGCTCGGGGTGTTTCTTTCCGGCGGGCTCGACTCGAGTTGCCTGGTCGCCCTGATGCGACGGCACATCAACGGTCCAATCAAGACCTTTACCATCGGTTACGAAGACAAGACCTTCTCGGAACTTGAATACGCACAGATCGTTGCCGACCATTGCCAGACCGATCATCAGGTGCTGCGCCTCGATTCGCTCAAACCCGCCTACGTGGAGGAGACCCTCTATCATCTGGACGAGCCTATGACCGACCTGAGCACGGTGCCGCTCTACCTGCTCTGTAAGCAGGCCCGTGAGCACGTCACCGTCTGCCTGTCCGGCGAGGGCGCGGACGAGAGTTTTGCCGGCTACGACCGGTTCAAGGCCAGCCGGCTAAATAATTATTTCCGTCTCATGCCCAAGGTGGTTCGTCACCAGCTGGTGGCGCGGCTGGTACGGCTGCTGCCCGACCAGCCGCAGAAGAAGGGGGGGGTCAACATGCTCAAGCGGTTCGTCGAGGGGGCCACCCTGCCCGAGGACGGTCAACACCTGCGCTGGCAGTATTTTCTCAGCAAGTCCTTGGAAAATGGGTTGTTCCAGCCCGGCTTTCGTTCCCGCATCAACGCCGACCCTTTCTGGCAGGTGCGCGAGTATAACAGCCGCTGCGACGCAGTTGATCAGGTGAACCGCGAGATCTACCTGGACATGCGCTTTATGATGACCGACAGCGTACTTATGAAGGTGGATCGCATGTCTATGGCCTCGTCCTTGGAAATCCGCGTGCCCCTGCACGAGCACGTGCTTGTGGAGTTCCTTGCCTCCCTGCCGGGCGACTGGAAACTCAACAAGATGACCACCAAGTACATCTTCCGCTCCGCGCTGGCGGGGCTCTTACCCGATAAGATCGTCCAGCGCGGCAAACAGGGTTACAGCCTGCCGGTCAAGCACCTCTTGCGCGGCGAGTTGCGCGACTACATGGTGGAGCGGCTACATGACTCCACGGTGCTGCGCGAAACCATGGACATGGCCTATATTGATCGGCTCATCGCCGAGCACGACGCCCTTAAGCACAACCATAACCACATCCTGTGGGCCCTGCTCAACGTGGCCATCTGGCACGACCGCTTCTTCCGCTGAGCGCTGCCGTGGGTCAGTTGCGGTCGCTGACTGCGACAACAGAGCGCTGCCGCTCGATGCGGGTGTAGGTCCAGGCGGCCAGCAGGG
>JAVEYP010000112.1:0-6357 GCA_034003445.1 Desulfobulbus sp. | reverse complement strand
TGTGGTCCGGGATGCCGTCGCCCGTGTCGCGCACCTCAATGCGCACACGTCCATTCTCCCGGTCAACGCCGGTGGCGAGCAACAGCTCGCCGCCGCCCTTGGCCTCCATAGCGTGGTGGGCATTGTTGATGAGGTTAACGATCACCTGACGCAGCTTTTCCGGATCGCCGACGATGAGCGGCAAGTCCTCGGCCAGCTCCAGGCGCACCTTGATGTGGCTAAGGTTGAGGTTGTGCTCGGTGACCGCCGCGGAATCCTCCAGGATCTCATTACAGTTTACCGACTCACGAGCGCTGCCCGACTGGCGCGAATACTTGAGCAGGTCAGCAACGATCTTACGGCTGACCTTGGTCTGCCGCTCGATAACTACCAGGTTCTGGTAGGTCTCGGAATCCGGTTCAAAGTCGTCCATCATCAGCTGGGTGTAGCCGAGAATGATACCTAGCGGGGTATTGATCTCGTGGGCAATACCGGCCGCCATCTGGCCGACCGTGGCCATCTTCTCGCTGGAGACAAGTTGTTCCATCATGGTCTTCAGCCGGGTCAGGTCCTTGGCGATGCCCTCCGAGCCGGTGATGTTGCCTTCGTCATTGTACAGCGCCGTTGCCGAGATCAGCACATAGATGGTGGTGTCGTCCTTTTTCAAGAATTCCGCCTCTAGGTCGCTGACAAAACTATCCCGGGCGAGCATCGAGGCATAGGTATCCACGTCGCCCTCGTGGAGAAAAATGTCCCGCAGGTTGAGGCGAATGGATTCGACGTGCGAATAGCCGAGCATCTCATAGCCGGCGCTGTTCATGTCAACGATATTCTGCTTGCTATCGGTAAAAAACACCATGTCTTTGGAAGTAGTGAACAGGTGACGAAACTTCTTCTCAGACTTGGATAATTCGCCAGTGCGCTCCTCGACTTTCTCCTCAAGATTAAGGTTCAGCTCCTTGAGCTGACGGGCCGCGTGGGCAAGCCGCATCTTCGACTGTCTGAGTTTAGCCGCCTCCTCGCCAAGGGCTTCGTAGGCCTGAACGCCCTTGTGATAAAAGATCATCACTGCGGCCACCGAAATCATAAACAAGGTGTTGAACCCGCCCGAGTAGGGGCCGATCACCTGCCAGACATCGCCGCGACCGGCGATCTGCAGGAGTTCGCGAGAGATGTGTCCCACTGCCCGGCTGGTGGCAAAGGCCGCGATGGCCAGATTCACGTAGAACAGGTACCCCCACAGAAAATTGTTCGGTCGCAACCGGGTCAGTCGAAAGGCGTACCAGGTGGCCAGGAAGGAGAAAACGATATTCAGTGCCGACCCGACCACGTCAATAAGAATGGCCGGCAGTATGGGCAGCCCGTTCATCGGGTCCCCTTCGAGCGGGTGTTCGCCACCGAATGGTAGAACATGCGCATGCCGATAAACAGGAAGAACAGGGCCGGCATGCAGAGCAGGTGGTCAAGTCTGGTGGCGTAGAAAGTCAGCTTGTGCAGGTCGAGCGGACCGAGCAGATAGGTTGACAAATAGCCATTGGTCTGCACCAGTTCTTCTGGATGGAGGTAGACGCCGACGATGTGGCCGACAAAGGCAAGTACGTTCCAGGCGGCCATGAGGACACAATACAGCTGCAGGTAGCGCCAGCCACGCCCGGTGAAGGCGGTGCGCCGGATATCCCAGAAGAAGTAGCCTAGGGCGAGGAAGTAGTGCAGGTGGGCCATCTGGTGAACATAGAGCCCCTCTGGCTCGCCGTGCACCTGCAGGGCCAGGGCCTCGCCGGGCAGGCAGAGTGTGGCGACCAGCGTTAAGAAAAGCAGCGTCAATGTCAGGTTCCTTGTGCCCATGCGCGTGTACCCGGTGTGCGTTGCGTGGCCGGCTACGGCCTTGCCTCTAGTAGCTAGCAGGATAGGTGCCAGTTCCACCCATTCACAGTGGCAGGGTGGCTAACCTCTTCTTCTCACAAACAGTCTGGGCCGGCAGAAGTTGTGTCACGACCCACAGGACAGCCTTCAAGATGGAATGGACCGCATCCGGACGCAACAAAAAAGAGGCGGAGGAAACAAAAAAACGGCAGCGATGCAGAGCAAGACGGCCAACCGGGCCGACCGCGGCGGGGGTACAGGTTGCGGTAGGCGCGTTCTGCCGCAACAGAGACCGACCTCCTCGTCCGGCCACGCTGCCATGGCGGTAGTGCCTTCTCCGGTTTTCTCGTCACGGTTTTTTTCTCCAATCAGACCAGCCCCGGGAGAGGAACCATTGTCACGGTAAAGATGGGGTTCCGCACCCTGCTACCTCACGTTGTCCTGGCCGGCCTGTGCCTGCTGCCGGCAGCGACCTCGCGTACGGCTGTCTCTATCGTCACGCAAACAAACGATCTGTCTTGTGCTAACTCCGCAATCAGCCCCTGCTCCGCCCTGGTCAACGTCATCGAGCATGCGGGAGGAGGCACGATAATTTCCCATTAGGGGTCTGTAGCTTGAAAATACTTGGTAACGAGCGTTCTCGACCGGTTCTTACTGGCACCTGAACATCCATGACATGGTTCACTGGGACCGGTGCCGGCCCTCACACGGCCATAATCAAAGGTCGAAGCCGGATCGGTCAAAGGCGGGAAGGCCGCCTATTCCTCCTTCTCATCCTTTCCGGCAAGCAGCGCCCGCTCGATGCGCGCCTGGATCTCTTCGAGCAGCTCCGGCCGCTCCAGGTAGGGGCAGGGCTTGTCATAGGGAAATTCGCTGCACTGCCGCGGCCGGGCCGTGTGCACGGTGCACCGCTTGCAGAACCGGTCGTTGGCGAGCAGGATGCAGGAACCGTCCGCACGGGTCTTAAAGGTGTTACGCCCTTCAAGATAGTGCTGTCGGACCTCGCCGTCGCTCATTCCGAAGTGCCGGGCCAACCGATTGATGTCCGCCGCGTCCAGGTAAAGGGTGGCGCCGGGCAACCGGTAGCAGCAGTAGCCGGGGCAGAAATTGCAGTAGACCCGGTTGCGGGCGAGCACGTACTTGTCGGGAGCGGTCATCGGCGAAAACCCCGTGTATCAATGTCGTAGCGCTTCAACAAACGTTGCAGTGCCTGTCGCTCCATGCCGCAGGAGCGAGCCGCCAAGGTGACGTTCCCGCCCGTGGCGGTGAGCGCCTCGCCGAGATACGCGCTGTTAAATTGCTGCAGCACCACGTTTTTTGCCTCTTTGTAAGACATACGCAGCCACTGCGCCTGGTCCCCCTCCAGGAAGGGACACCGTTCCTCCTCCTCCACACCACCCAGGTCCATCGGTTTGATAACCTGCCCCTGACAGAGCAACACCGCCCGGTTGATGGTGTTCTCCAGTTCGCGCACGTTGCCGGGCCATTTGCGGCGCATTAAACACTGCAGAGCTTTGTCAGAAAACTCCAGGTTTTCGCGGCCGTGCTCCTGGCTGTACTTTTCGAGAAAATATTGGGCCAGGAGCGGCACATCCGTGATCATCTGCGCCAGGCTCGGCATGGTCACGGTCATGACGTTGAGGCGGTAGAACAGGTCCTCGCGGAACTCACCGCAACGGATTTTGGCCTCCAGATCCTGGTTGGTCGTGGCCACCACGCGCACGTCGACGGAGTACGTCCGATTCTGGCCGAGCGGCTGGACCTCCTTTTCCTGCAGCACCCGCAGCAGCTTGGTCTGCACGCTCACCGGGATATCAGCGATCTCGTCGAGCAGGATGGTGGAGCCGTCCGCCTCGACAAACAGGCCGGTCTTGTCCCGGTCCGCACCGGTGAAGGCGCCCCGTCGGTAGCCGAACAGCTCGCTCTCCAGAATCTGTTCCGGCAGGGCCGGACAGTTAACGGTGATCATCGCCCGCTCCGCCCGGCCCGACAGGGCGTGCAGGGCTCGGGCCGCCAGCTCCTTGCCGGTTCCGGACTCCCCGCGGATGAGCACAGTGATGTTGCTCGCAGCCACTCGCCGCAGCAGGTCCTTGGTCTGCAACAGGCGGCGCGAGCGGCCGACAAAGCCGTGCCAGTTGCCCTCGCTGCCCAGGCGGTGGTGGAGCTGCATGTTCTCGCGCAGCAGACGGGTACGTTCAATGGCCCGCAACACGGTCTGGATAATGCGCTCATTGTCGAAAGGCTTTTCGATAAAATCGTAGGCCCCGGCCTTGAGGGCCTGCACCGCCATGTCGATGGTGCCATGGCCTGTCATGAGGATAGTGGTGACCGCCGGGCTGAAGCCGACGAGCTGGCGAAGCAGCTCCAGCCCGTCCATGCCCGACATCTTGATGTCGGTGAGGACCACTTCGGGCGGGTCGGCGCGGACCAGGGCCAGGGCCTCCTCGGCCGAGGTGGCGGTGGTCACGACGCAGCCGCATTTTCTGGTCAGCACCTTGGCCAGCAGGGTGAGCATTTCCGGCTCGTCGTCGACGAGCAGCGCCTTGCGGCTGGTGGCTTCCTCCATGGTCCTCCCCTACTCCGCCCGGCCGGCCATAGTCTGGAAATAGAGCTGCACGAACTTGCCGGAGATGGTGTCCGCTGAGGAGAAGCGCAACGGCGCTTCTGGCGGTTCCTGGCCGGTGAGGGTCCGGTAGGCCTGCCGGGACAGTTCGCTGATGGCCAGCTGCAGGGTCGCGAACCGCTCGTCGTCCGCATCGTGCCCCCAGTACCGGCAGCGCGGCGGCCGGTCGGCAAACACCAGGCACCCGCCATCCTCCAGAAGTGGGCAGGTGAGCCGCGCTCCTTCCGTTGCAGCGGCCATCTCCTCCGCGGATAGCCCTGGATGGAGATGGTGCAGATCCTTGAGACGGGCGGCCAGCATAACGGCCCGGTCGATCACCTCCTGACGTTTTTTCTGCTTGAGCTGCCGGTTGATCACCTGGCTCAGGTGCATACTCTCAATCAGTTGCAGATCAAAGGGACGATGACAACAGGGATGGTCGTCCCGGCCACAGGTGCCTTCTCCGGCCGGCCAGACCTCGTCGAACCGGGCCAGCAGGTCGTGGTGGGCGCCGATCACCGTGTTCACGGCAGTGACCGGGCGGTTGTCGATGCGCGGCGCCGCGGTCTGCAGCGGCCCCACCTGCTTGCCGTACTTTTTCAGGAAGCGACGCTGATCGTAGGTCGCTGGCACGGCCTTGCGGCCCTTCATGGTCCGTTCCGCCGACTTGAAGTCAAACCCGCGGCGCAAGAGGTACGCGGCAATAAAAGTCCCTGTGCGGCCGTGGCCCATGCGGCAATGAACGAGCACCTTCTTGTCCAGGTAAATGGCCTCGTCCATCCAGTCCAGAGCCTGTTCCATGGCCTCCAGGTCCGGGGCGTGCTCGTCGTCGACCGGCAGGTAGTAGACATCAAAGCCGGAGGAGTCCTCGATTTCATGCAGATCGCAGAACTCGCCGCAGAGGTTGACGATGGCGCTGATGCCGTGCTCGCGGATGGAATCGAGTTCAACGTAGGACATGGGGGCGTGGCCGGTGGCCAGGTGGTCAGTGATCCAATAGAGCTCGTACATGGCTAACCGTTGGCAGGGGTTTGGGCATCAGGGTCGTCGTCGCTCGGCCGGTCGATGAACCGGCCGGCGCCGGAGAAGAACTGTTCGGCAAAGGGCTCGATCTGGTTCTCGTCCTTAAGGACCATGTCAAGCAGTTTGGTGGCGCCCAGCAGACGACCAATCACGGCGAGCAATTCGCTGAGGCTGGCCCCATCCATCTCGCCGATGCTGGCGTCGAGCAAATCGGCCTTGACCACCACCTCGAAGCCAAGACGACCAAGGAGCAGGGTAAGCAGGCGGATACGCAGCGAGCGGCCCTGATAGTCGCCGCCGCCGCCGGCAAAGCGCAGCTTGCAGTAGTTGCCCCGCGCCTCTTCGCCGCACAGGCAGTCCACCAGGGTAAAATGGTAGCCGAAGCGCATGTTCAGGTTGCAGTAGTCGCCACTGACAATGGCGTAGGAGGCGAACTCCTTCGAGCCGCCACTGGCCACCCCGCCACTCAGCGCAATGTCGCTATACCCCTGCCAGTCGAAATGCATGTGCGAGTCCCAGTCCACGTCCGGGTGGCTCAGCCCCTGCCAGAGGGCAAGGAACGGTCGTGAGGCCAGCAGGTCGACGGTCACCGTCTCGCCGCCGGCGAGTTCACGAAAACCGCCACCCACGTCGAGCAGGTAGATGTCAACGGACAGCTCGGTGTCCAGCAGACGGGAGCGCGACGATTTACCGGAGGCAAGGTCGCTTAAGCCGAACATGGTCTGCATGGCCTTTTCGTGGGCGTAGCGAATGATGTCGTGCAGAGAGCGGCAGAATTGCGGCCGAAAGCTGGCGTCGCTCGGGTCGACCAGGTGCAGGGGGGTGATGTAATCAAGTAGCCCGCGCAGTTTTTTCAAGTACGGATCAGCCGCTTCGTTCCGCTTGCTCGG
>JAVEYP010000111.1:0-6381 GCA_034003445.1 Desulfobulbus sp. | reverse complement strand
GACCTGTCTCTGGCCGAGATCGTCGATCTGAAGGCAAAAATTGCCGCCGGTGAATTGCACCCCAAGGCGGTTAAGGTGCAACTGGCCAAAGAACTGGTTGCTCGCTTTCATAGTTTAACGGACGCGGATGAGGCGGAACACACCTTTGAGCAGGTGTTCGCCCGCCATGAGGCGCCGGACCAGGTGGAAGAGGTACGCCTCGTCGTTGCGGAGTCGGAGATTTGGCTGCCTAAGCTGTTACTCGACGCCGGCCTGGTCAAGTCAACCTCGGACGGCCGGCGCATGATTCAGCAAAATGCGGTTGCCATTGATGGTGAAAAGGTGTCGGACAGCAACACCACTGTTCCTGCCCGGGGAGAGCTGCTGCTCCAGGTGGGCAAACGAAAATTCTGTCGGGTATCATTTTCCTGATAGGTTGGTGGCCCGCTCCGCTCGGAACGACCAATAAAGCGGCGCACTCCTCAGTGAGGAGTGCGCCGCTTTATTGTTGGCAGAAATGAGGTTGCGCTCAGAGAGCGAGAGGCTTGCGGCGGTCTTCTTTTTGACAACTGGTGCAGATGCCGGCAAACTCGATATGGTGGCCGAGGATCTGATAAGGAGTCGCAGTGGCGGCTTGAGAGGCAAGGTCCTTGATCACCGGCACGTCGATATCGTCCACCCGCCCGCACACGGAACAGCGAATATGGTAATGGTCGTTGGTAGTGGCGTCAAACCTCTTCTGGGTACCGCCCACCTCGATCTTGAGGATCATGCCACTGTCGGCCATGAGTTCGAGATTGCGGTACACTGTGCCGAGGCCGATGCGCGGCAACCGTTTGCGTACCATGTCATAGAGTTCGCTGGCCGTGGGGTGGGATTTCACCTTAGCCAGTTCTTCGAGAATGATCTGGCGCTGGGTGGTCAGCCTGATCATTGATGCCGGAGCGTTCATGTATTCACCTGTGTACAGAAAGAACTCTCAGTTAAATTAGTCCATATAGTACCACAATTGTGCTTTTTTCGTCAAGAAATGAGAATAGAAATGACCCATTTCCAAGGCATACCGGCCAAAGATGATAATCGGTCATAAAAAGATATGGCCGCCCTTGCTGCTGGCACCTATGGCCGGGTTGACCCACTCTGCCCTGCGCACCGTTCTGCTCGACTTCGGTGGAGTCGGCATGTTGAGCACGGAGATGCTTGCCGCCGCGCGGCTGCCGGCGGAAAGCGCACAGACCTCACCCTACCTGGTTCGCACCCCCCGAGAAACGCCGCTCTCTTATCAACTGCTGCTGACCGGTGAGCAGCAGATACCGCGCATTTTTACCGCGCTGCACCGGCTGGGTGCTGATGCGGTCGATCTCAACCTAGGTTGTCCTGCACCGCTAGTACGCCGGGCCGGGGGCGGCAGCAGCCTTATGGACGAACCGGAACGGGTACGGCGCATGGTTCGCAGCGCACGGCGGAACACTGCCTTGCCCCTGACCGCCAAGATCCGCCTCGGCGAAATCCTGGACGAGATGAAGTTGCGCGATTTCTGCACTATGCTCGCCGACGAGGGTATCGACTTGCTGACTGTCCATGCCCGCTTGCGTAAGGAGTCTTTCGCTCGACGGCCGCGCTGGGAATGGGTCGGTCGGGTGAAGAACTGGGTCGATATTCCGGTGGTTGCTAACGGTGGTATCGATTCCGTGGACAGTGCTCGTGCCTGCCTGCAGGTGAGCGGCGCTGATGGACTGATGATCGGTCGCCGGGCCGCAATTACGCCGTGGCTGTTCGCCGATATCGCCCGCAGCCTCTACGGTGCGGACCTGCCGCCACTTAAGGTCTGGCTGCCTGGGGTCTACCAGGACTTCGTTACCGCCTTGGTGGAGCGCTTTGCGCCGGAACGGCGGCTCGGGCGGCTCAAGGAATTCACCCATTATTTTGCGAAAAACTATACCTTTGGCCATCATCTGGCGAGCCGGGTGCAGTCCAGCATCACGTTGGCGGAGGCCTGGGAGAGGGCGCTGACCTTCTTTGTCGTCAATGAACCGACCGGCGTGGAGAGGCTGCCGAGGGACCTTGGCGAAGCGGATTAGTTCAGGGGCGAAGCGGTGGGTTGAAATAGCCGAAGCGCAGCGCGGGGTGCTCCCGCCGCAGTCGCTGTAGCCAGGTGCGGATACCGAGCGGTGGCTCGTGCGGGGCGTGCTCAATGACCTGAAGGTAGTGTTCAGGGTCCATGTTCAGGTTGCGCAGTTGGATGAAGTCGGGGCGACAGGTGGTGATGAGTTCCGAGAGGGCGGCGAACTCAGTCGGATCATCAGTGCACCCGGGCACAATGAAATAATTCAGGGACACGTGTCTGCCGTGTTGCTTCATCACTTGAATGGAGCGGCGCACATCATGGAGGGAAAAGCCTCGGGGCCGGTAGTAGAGGCGGTGCTTGTCTGGTTGGGCGCTGTTCAGGGATATGCGGATGGAGTCCAGACCGGCGCTGGCGAGACGCTCCACTGCTTCGGGCAGGCTGCCGTTGGTGTTCAGGTTAATCGTACCACGGCTGGTCTGGGTTCTGATCAGCCGGATGGCCTCTTCCATGACCGGTGCTTGCATGAGCGGCTCGCCCTCGCAGCCCTGGCCGAAACTGACGATGGGTCGCGCTGCCCGTTTGAGGTGGTCGATGGCCACCTCCGCGATTTCTCGTGGTGTGGGTACAAAGATGATGCGGTCCTGGGTGGAAGGGCAGCAGCCCGACGGTTGCAGGGAGATACACCCTGCGCAGTCGGCGTTGCAGACCGGCGAACACGGCAGGGGTGCCTCCCAGCGGCCGAGGAAGTAGTTGCGGGCCGCTGGGCAGCCATAGGTTAGGCAGCATTTGCCGAGATGCTGGATGAGCCGGTTGTTGGGGTGGTTGCGCAGTTGCCGGTGGGTGCGCTGTTGCAGAACGCGCCCGTTGAACTGGTCGGCATCCTGGCGGATGTCCGGGTCACTGCGGAAGCCGGCCACCCAGAACCGACCGTCGCGCCAGCCTACGGCAGTGTAGGCGAACAGGGGCAGCAAGGTCTCGTCAATCCCTCGCTTCTGGAAGGCGGCGGTATAAATGGCTGTGTGGGCGGGGGCCATGAAGGCCGCCACGGCCTGGACGGTATCATCTGGTTCGTAAGGATTTTCGGCCAGCAGGGCCGGTTCGTCGCTGTCCGGTTCAAAACCCACCGGCAGTCGGCCGGGCAGGGTGAAAAGTTCGCTGCCAGGCGGCAGTTCAATCAGGTCGTCCTGATCGGGTCGGTAAAAGCGACCGGCGGAACTGCCCGCCATCTGCAGTCCGCCGTAATCGAGGATCTCACCCCGGCTGTTAGCAAAGAGCAGTTGGGGAGGCTTATCGGGGTGGGGCGCCGCCATGAGAGAGGAGGGTGGTATCAGCTGGGCCGGATTCGCGATAGTACTGAGTCCACTGCCCGGTAGATATCGAGGTCGTCACCGAAGACATCCTGGATGTTGGCATGTTCAATCAGGTCTTCGATGATGTACTGGGTGAGAAAAAGACTGATCACGTTCGGATCCTGGGTGAGGTTCCGAATCGGAGCGACCTTATACTGCATTTCGAATTCCTCCAGGTCGCTGAGGTGCAGTAGCTGTCGTTCGAGGACGTCCTGGATGGCCGAGACCGAGTTGGTCTCGATAATGTGCAGGTCCAGCAATCGCTGCACAAGGGCCACGGTCAGTTCCGGGGCCAGTTCTCTCGCCTTTTTTAGCATGAACTGTCGTTCTCGTTCCCGCTTGCGGTCGATGGCGTCAATGGTTTTATTGGTGGAACTGCTTGGATTGATATGACGGGCCATGGGGTCTGCTCCTCGGATGTTGTTGGCCTCGAAGGGGGGCGTGCGGTTCGCGCGGATGTGGCGCAATGGGTGGCCTGTTGCGGCGCCGAGCTTGTGGCGTGTCTGGTCTTTCCGTCCGTCATGTGCGGGGTCCCGCCCCAGGAGGGCGGTACCGGCAGTCCACGCCTAGCCGGTGCGACCATGTGCTGCGCCCGCAGCAGAGGAAAAATCCAGAGACCCTGTATACTGTACCCCGTGGTGATAAGCACTGCTTTTGTACAGAAAAAGGCTGTCCGGGGCGGCTTCGCTCCGGGTGCGAGCCGGAGGTGCAGAAGGTCGCTCCGTCAGGCAGAGGGCTGCTCGCTGCGGTACAACTGCCGGAAGCGGGCGATTTCGGCGCTCGTTTCCGGGTCCAGCCTCAGGCCATACTGCTCCACGTATTCGGCCACCATGCGGTGGGTGTTAAAGATGGGGATGTTGAGTTGGATATTGCTGATCGCCCGTTGCAGGTACTGGTCCGGCTGTTTGTAGAACATGTCGAGGATGGTCGGCAGCAATTCATAAAAGGCGTTGGAGTCCTCGGTGTAGAAGAGGGTATTCGGATCCTCGCTGAGATCGGCCTCGTCCACCGGGCCCTCGAAACCGAATTTCCAGCCGGTCAGACCGTTATGATAGCCTTCCGCCCACCAGCCGTCCATGACGCTGATATTTGGTACGCCGTTTAAGGCCGCTTTCATGCCGCTAGTGCCGCTAGCCTCGAGAGGACGTTTAGGATTGTTGAGCCAGGCGTGCACACCGGCGACCATGAACTTAGCAACAAGCATGTCGTAGCCGGGGACGAAGATCAGCTTGCCCAGGCCCTTGCTGCGCAGATACAATTCTTCCTGGTTGTCTAAAATGAGCTTGAGCACCGATTTGCCAGGTTCGTCCGAGGGGTGCGCCTTGCCGGCGAACAGGAAGTTGATCGGCTGCTTATTGCGCAGGATGATGTCTGCGAGGCGCCCAATGTCGTCGAAGATCAGGTCGGCGCGTTTGTAGGTAGAAAAGCGCCGTGCAAATCCCAGGGTGAAAACCCCGGGCTGGAGCCACTGGCTCTCTTTCAGGCTGGAGAGGTAGTTCGGAGGGTCGATCCAGGTCTCGTTCATCTGCTCGCGGTGGCTGCGGAGCATGGCGTTGACAAAGGCAACCAGCCGACTGTTGTCGCTGGTCCAGGCCTCCTGTAGGTCGGTGGCCAGCGGCGTTAGATCCTCTGCGGCGATGGCGCCAAAGCAGCTAGGGTCGTGGCGCCAGTCGCGCAGCGACGGACGCCGGTCAAAGCAGGCGGCGCGGTGGTCGCTGATCCAGGTCAGGTGGTGCACGCCGTTGGTAATCGCCTTGATTTTCTGTGCAAATGCTGGGAACTGCTTGCGTGTTACGTCACGATGCAGCCGGCTGACGCTGTTGATCGCCCGGTTGATGCGCATGGCCATGGCCGTGAAGTTGTATTCGTGGCCGGCTTCCTCGTCGTAGGCGAGCAGGTTGAGGATCTGCTGGAAGGGCCGGTGGCTGATGGCCGAGTAGAGATCGCGAGCGAAGCGGTCGTGGCCAGCCTTGACCGGGGTATGGATAGTGTAGACAATGCGCTGCGCGACACGCTCGACCGCCTTGAGGATGTCGGCGTCGGTTAACTTCTCCTGGTAGTGCTCACCAAGGGTTTCTAGTAATTCCTGGACGATCAGGTGCAGGGTGACGGTCACCCCGTGCTGCTCGTTGAGGTGGATGGTCTGGGCAGTGAACCCCAGAGTTTCAAGCAGCGCCATGATACCGGAGCCAAGCATACGTCGCTGGTTGGCCTTAATGATCATGGACCGCGCGTTGTACAACTGATGCGACGACTCGACCACCCAAGCCGGCGCGTCGGGTAGGCTGTAGTCGAGCAGGAATTCGGGGACGAAATAATCGAGTTGGTCCGAGATCTCGAGTTTCATCCACACGTGTGCTTTGATCATCGTCGACCGCTGTTCCCCGGAATGCAGGGATGGGACCTCGATGACCAGGGGTTGGTCGGGTGCTTTGGGGTCGCGTAGCTGAAAGAGGGTCGGTGTCTCCTCCGGGACCCAGTGGGTTGCCTGGTCGATCTGACCCACCTTGGAGTCAACAATCTGTGAGAAATAACCTTCCCGGTAGAGCAGGCTGACGGCCACCACCGGGACGCGGGTGTCGGCGAAGCTCTTCAGGGTGTCGCCGGCGAGTACTCCGAGGCCGCCGCTGTAATTAGGAATCTTGCGTGGCCCGTGGAGAATTTTTTTAATCAGGGTGTTGATGCGCGGGTCGGGGCTCTCGCTGATCCCCTTGCGTTTGAGGAAGTCGAGCAGCGGATGGAACACGTCCGGATCGGCTCCGATTTCCATGGAGACATAGACGACTGTCTCGCCGACCGGATCGGTCAGTCGGTTCCAGACCGTATCGAAGACCGTCTGGGGCACGCCGAAAAACGTACCATACTGGTTGGAGCAGATCAATTCGTCGGGCGTGGTGGGGGAGAACATAGGTGTTTCACTCACAGCATTGAATATCCTTCTCATTAAAAGGAAAAATCTTCTGACAACAAACCCAAACCGATCAA
>JAVEYP010000110.1:0-6406 GCA_034003445.1 Desulfobulbus sp. | reverse complement strand
ATCCGAAAACCTGCAATCAAGACGGCCTCTGCGCCGCGGTTTGTCCGGTCGGCATCATCAACTTTTCCCCAGGGGCCTATCCGTTGCCAACAACGGACGCAGAGGCGTTGTGCATCCGCTGCGGTCACTGTGTGGCCATCTGTCCGACAGCCAGCTTCACCCACCGGGAGATGGCGCCCGCTGATTGTCCGCCACTGCCGCAGGAACCGGCCCTGTCTGCGGAGCAGTGCGCCCGACTGCTGCAGGGCCGGCGCTCCATTCGCGTCTATCGGCAGCAGCCAGTGGAGCGGGAAACCATTGCCCGCCTCATTGATCTGGCCCGTTACGCCCCCTCCGGCCACAATAGCCAGAGCGCTGAATGGTTGGTGCTCTCCGGCCGAGAGACCCTGCAGCGTCTGGCCGCTCTGGTCATTGAGTGGATGCGCCACACCCAGGTGGCCTCGCCCGACCTGGCCCAGGCCATGCACCTGGAGCGGACCGTGGCTCGCTGGCAGGACGGTCATGACGTGATCCTGCGTAACGCGCCGGCGCTCATCATCGCCCATGCTCCCGGCGAGGACCGGATGGCCGCCTCAACCTGCACTATCGCGCTTGCCCACTTGGAACTGGTCGCCACCTCCTTTGGCCTGGGCACCTGTTGGGCCGGCTATCTGACTGCGGCCGCGGCCGTGTTCCCACCGTTACTGAACGCCCTCGACCTACCGGTCGGCCATCGCTGTTTCGGAGCGCTGATGGTTGGCTACCCGAAGTTCCGCTACCAGCGCTTGCCCACCCGCCTGCCGGCCCGCGTCACCTGGCGGATGGATGACTGAGCTGCGGCTGCGGCCCGGGCAGAGGGGAACAGCCTGATCATTGGTTGACCGAGAGAGATGGGGAAGACCCGCGGGGGTTTTTGTCCTGGGAGCGGTTCGTGTGCTGGCGCGGGCGGATCCGTGGCCCGCAAGGGCGAAAATACGCCCGTGAGGCTAACCCCGCTCAGCAGGTGATGTTGAAGGCTGGGTGGTAGTTGACCACGCCGCCGGCTTGGGCACCGGCAAAGGCCAGGGCAAGGAAGCGGTCCTGGGCCTCACCCTGGATCATGATCTCCGGGTTGTGGGCAAAGCCGAAGCGCCGGTAAAAGGCCGGGGGGCCGAGCACGACGCAGCCGTTCCCACCCATGTCCTGCAGTCCAGCGAGCCCCTCGCGAACGAGCTGACTGCCCGCGCCCAGGCCCCGGCCCGCAGCGGCGACGGCCAGCGGTCCCAGGCAGTACCAGCCAGTGGCGCCGTCGGAGATGTCCACCCGGGAGAAGGCCACGTGGCCGATCACCGCGCCGTCCAACACGGCGACCAGTGACAGGGCGAGCGCTCGGCCGCTGCGTAGACCGTCGACAATCAGGTGTTCGCTGTGGCGGCTGTGGGAATTGTCGGCGTAGGCCTCGCGGGTGATGGTGGTGATGGCGTCGATGTCACCGGCCTCTTCGGCCCTGATGTGCAGATCCATATCCTTCCTCCCGAGCTGCTTTTTATTGGCGCCACTATAGAAGATCTCCGCCGGTACGACCAGTGGAAATCACCCCCAGCATGCGCGCCACGTGGCTGCCGGCCCAGTAGATTCGGTCGCAGCGCGGACAGCGGTGGAAGGTGTGGTAGTAGCGGATGGTGAGCGGCTCAAGCCGCTGGAGCACCGCCTCCTTGGCCACTGGCTTGAGCAGCGCATTGCAGGCCAGACAGCACACCAGTTGTTGCGGATGGGCAGAGATGCCGAGCAGCGTAATGACCTCGTGCAACTGGTCCGCAAGCGCCTCACTGCGAATACAGCGGCCAAAGATCACCTCAGAATGCTTGAGCAGGTCGAGGTTGCGGGTGAGGAGCACCCGTCTGGAGAGACGCAGCCGCCGGAGCAGATCGGAGGTGGTCCACTCTGGCTGGTAAAGGGTGTTCAGGCCGGCCATGCGCAGGCTGCGGGCCAGCCGACCGAGCGTAGGGTCTACCAGGAAGGCGGGGCTGGCGAGGCGATCGGGCCGCAGCAGGGTGGGGCGGCTCAGATCCCAGGGCGCGACCACCGGGTACACCTCGAAGTGCTGACCGGCGCGCACCAGGTGGCTGAAGTCGATTTCGTAGCCGTGGCAGAGGAGTCGGCCGATTTCGGTGTGGGGCAGGCCAACGGTCTCCAGCTGGTCTTTGATCGAGGTGCGGCGGCTGACCGCAAGGTGGATGGGCAGCTGGTCGCGCCAGCGGCGGCGGAGGAGCTGCGGTAGATCGCAGTAAAAAATATAGGTGGCAGACACAGGATCCTCTGGCGGCGTGGTTGCGGTGGAGTCCCACCGGGGCGGTTCGCTACGAGCAGGCAGGCGCGTTGCGGGTGACAATGAGATGGCGCTGGCAGCTGCAGCCTGGGGTGGACTGTTTTTGTTCTTGTGGTAGAATGCCGCTGCCGGGATGGCTGCTCAGAGATGACAGGGAGGATGTGAAAATGCGCAAAATGATAGCAGGGGTACTTGCTGCGGCTGTTCTAGCCGTAGCGCCAGTGGGGGCGGCTGACCAAGCGCCAGCGAGTGACGGAGCCGATGAGGGCGAGGTGATGGAGTGGGTCGACGAGGTCCACGACGAGGCCTCGGACAGCGTGCGCTTGGCATCGGAGTGGATCGATGAATTTTTCGACGACGAGCGAAGTATTGCCGAGGAAAACCGCAGCCGGGTCCGCCTGCGCATGACCGCCGGCATCGAAGAGGGGGAGGGCGTTAAGTTTGAGCCGCGGGCCAACATCCGCATTCACCTGCCCAGGTTATCGAACCGGCTGAACCTGCTCTTCTTTAGCTCCGAGGACGACAACCCGGAGGATGAAAGCGCCCTGTCCGACCCCGATCTCCGGGGCGATAGCACCAGGCAGGAGACCGCCTTGGCCCTGCAGTATTTCTTGCGAGAGAGCGAGAAATCCAACATTTCGACCACCCTCGGAGGCTCTTACGACTACCTTTATGGCGGCATTCGAGGACGCTATATCAAGGAGTTCGACCCGTGGACAAGCCGCCTCGTGTCGCAGCTTCGTTACTACACCGACAAGGACTGGGTGGCCCTCAACTCGCTCGACTTTGAGCGCCTGCTGGCCGAGCGCTGGTTCTTCCGAACCACTGGCCAACTCGACTGGAAGGACGAGGACGACACCTTGCCCGCTGGCCTATCCTTTCGCCTCTACCAGGCCCTGAATAGAGACAAGATGCTGTCGTACGAGTGGCACAACTCCTTTGACGATATCAGCAACGAGGGCCTCTCCGAAATTAAGTTGCAGCTCCGTTACCGCCAGCGCTACCTGCGCGACTGGCTGTTTTTCGAAGTCTCGCCTTACGTCAGGTTCGAAGATGACGAAGACTGGGATCCGGAGATCGGCTTTTTCGCCAAGGTTGAGGTGAACTTCGGCTTTAGTCGAAGCGCCAAGAAAGGTCGCCTCGACGAGCCGGGCAGTCGCCCGCTTGACCTGTAACAGAGTCCAGTCCCTAGCTCTTTAGGCGCCGGCGGACCCGTGGTCTTGGAAGGTGCCGGCGCGGTAGGCCGCAAAGGCCTCGTCTAATTCCTCCTCGGTGTTCATAACGATCGGCCCTCGCCAGGCCACCGGCTCACCCAGCGGCCGGCCCGCGGCAAGCAGAAAACGCAGCGGACCGCCCGCGGCGGCAATGCGCACTTCCTCACCCCCCCGTTCGTAGAGGACGGTCGTCCCTGCTCCGTGAGCACGGCGGTCGTCCTCTTCCTCTTCGAACCACCCCGCACCGGCAAGCACATAAGCGAAAACCGCGTGATCCGCAGGCAGGGCGTGGCTATACATCGCGCCGGCTGGCAGGTCCACCACGGCCAGCGTCGGCTCAATGACGATGTCGCCCACTGGGCCACGCACGCCGGCCGCCTCGCCGGCGATCACCCGCACTCGACCACCGTTGCCCAGCGCTACCTCCGGGATCGCTGCGGCCGTGAGGTCGCGGTAGCGGGGCGCCATCATCTTGTCCGCGGCCGGGAGGTTGGCCCAGAGTTGCAAGCCCTGGAGCCGCCCGCTTGTGGTGCGGCGGGGCATCTCCTGGTGGATAATGCCGCTGCCGGCCGTCATCCACTGCACCTCACCGTCGCTGATGGTGCCAGTGTTGCCCAGGCTGTCACTGTGTTCGATCAGGCCGGTGAAGACCATGGTGATGGTTTCAATGCCCCGGTGCGGGTGCCACGGAAAGCCGGCCAGGTAGTCCTCTGGCTGGTCAGAGCTGAAGTCGTCGAGCAGCAGGAAGGGGTCCAGCAGCGGCGCCTCGCTAAAACCGAAGGCGCGCCGGAGGCTGACACCAGCCCCTTCTATGACGGGCTGGCTGACAAAAGTCCGGGCAATGCGGCGGCGGCTGGTCATGGTTGGCGACCTCCAGGCTGATGAGGAGTGGCGACCGTGCGGTCCACCAGTTCAATGGGGTTGGATAAAGCCGCGGCCGGCATACGGGCAAAGGGCCGGGCGCAGAAGGCGAGCCGCACCCGGTAGCGCCCAGGTTGCAGGTCCGGCGGCAGGGTGACGTCGAGGAAACGGGTGGATTTCCGGTTTGGCAGCAGGCGGCAGGCCTCCGCAGTTGACCCATCCAGAGGCGTGGGCCGGCCCAGGCTGTCTGGTTCGGCCTCAGCCACGAACTGCACCACTGGCACGACCCCGAAACCAAAGGTGGACACGGAACTTAAGGAGAGGCGCACCGTTTCGCCGGGCAGGTAGCGGTCATAGCTAGTTGCTAGGGTGAGGTGGCGGTTCTCGTCCGGCTCAGGCGCGCGCGTGCCCGAGGTGGCTGCCTCCCAGAAACGCGGCCGACCCGCATCGAGATGGATGGTTCGACCGCCGTAGTGACCCACGCCCGCGCAGTCCTCCGCACGGATCATTTCCCACAGGGCCTTGCCGTCCACACCCTCGATCCAGAAGTCTAGCGCCAGGCCGTCCAGGTGGGTGCTGGTGCGGGCCGCATTGCCGCCTTTTTTGCGCAGCTTGTTGTTGTACTCCGGGTTGCGGTAGGCAGACTCCATCTGGATAGTCCGGCCCGGCGCGACCCGGTCGGCAAAATAACTGAGCAGAAAAAGCAGCCGCGGTGAGATGTGCTCGCCTTTTTCCGTGGTGGGGAAGCCGAACACCCGGTCCACCTCGCTCAATCCCGCCTCGCTCACCCTGCCGTTCGCATCCAGCAACTGCACTTTGGCCTCGCGACCGTTGCGGTGATTGAGCAGGTGCAACTGGCCGCTGCCCATGCGGAAGAAACGCTCCTGCCGCTCTGCTGCGGCCGACGTCGTGGTCACAAGGACACACAACAGAACGAAAGGCAGAACGAGCAACAGGGCTTTGGCACGGCCGAGGCGGGACAGTGGGCAACTGAATCGGGGCATAGGAGCGATTCTCAGAGTAGGTAGATGCGTGGTCTCCTGCGACCCGTTAAGAAACACCGGGCCGCACACACGCCACTGTACCCGATCGGGGCGTGCAGGGAAAGGCGGGCCTAGCCGGAGGTGGCAGGCCGCCAACCGCTGCCGGGTGGACAGATTGGCCTCAACCGACTATGATACTGCCGAAAGTAGTCCATCCCACCCACGCGGTGGCCGGCCCTGCGGCGGCTGCCACAATCCGCCCAGGAGGTCAGTATGGAACGCGTCACAGTGAATACCCCGGCCCCGGATTTTTCCCTCAACGATTACACCGGCCGGCCGGTGGTGCTGGCCGAATTTCGCGGCCGCCAGTGGGTGCTGATTGTGTTTAACCGCAGCCTCCTCTGACCCTTCTGCCGCCGGCACATGGCGCAGTTGCGCCAGGATTGGGACCAGTTCGTTGCTCACAACGTCGCCGTGCTCGTGGTCGGGCCCGAGGACGCAGACGCCTTCCGCACGTTCTGGGAGCGGGAACAGTTGCCCTTCATCGGCCTGCCCGACCCGGATCAGCAGGTGCTAGGCCTGTACGGCCAGGAGGTCAAGTTCCTGCGCCTCGGCCGTCTGCCCGCGCAGATGATTATTGACCCGGACGGCCTGCTTCGTCAGGTCCACTACGGCGACTCTATGGCAGATATCCCAACCACCACGGACACCCTCGCACCAGTGGTCAACACAACCCAAAACACTCCCAGCCCGTAACGATACCCTCTCCTGACCGATCCGGATATGTTCATTGCTGTCCTCACCCTGGCGGGGGCGGCACTTCTGCTTGTTACCAACTGGATCAGGGGCGACCTGGTCGCTGTCCTGGTCATGCTTACCCTCATGCTCACCGGCGTGCTCGAACCCGGCGACGCGCTCTCCGGCCTGTCCAGCCCGGTGGTGGTGATCATTGCCAGCATGTTCGTGATCAGCGAGGCCATTGTCCACACCGGGCTCGCCCAGCGGCTCGGTGAGGCCATCATCCAGCGAGGCGGCAGCAGCGAAGTCCGCCTGCTGGCTCT
>JAVEYP010000109.1:0-6421 GCA_034003445.1 Desulfobulbus sp. | reverse complement strand
ACTGGTGCGTACAACTCGTCGACCAGTTCCTTCGAGGTCTCGGCCAACTCGGGCTTGAAGTCAGCGTTGTCACGACAGTACTTCACCATCTGCTTGGCACAGATGCGGCCTTCCGCATGCGAACCGGAGGAGAACTTGTGACCCGAGGCCCCAACACCGTCACCGGCAGTAAACAGACCGTTGACCGTAGTCATGCGGTTGTAGCCCCACTTGTACTGATGCGAACGCGGACCATCGACGGTAGGTACCCAATCTTCGTCCGGGCCGGACGTCCAGATGCCGCAGCAACCGGAGTGAGAACCCAGCATGTAGGGTTCGGTGGGCATGATCTCGGAACCAACCTTCTCCGGTTCAGTGTTACTGCCTGCCCAGAGGCCGGCCTGGCCAACGGACATGTCAAGGAAGTTTTCCCACGCCTCGGACTCAAGTTTCTTAAAGAATTTCTTAACTTCCTTGTCATCCACGCCCTCCGCGCGCTTCGCATCCAAGAAGGCGTTAATGGCGACATCGGTGGCCATGTAGATCGGGCCGCGGCCAGCCTTCAACTCGTTGATCATCAGGTGGTTGCGCAGACAAGTCGGGGTGACCGCGGAAGCACCGTACGGCATGAACTTCTGAAGCTCGGTCTTTGCTTCCGGAGCCATAGCATAAAACTCGCCCAGGCCGTTCTGTACCTTGGCCTTGAACAGCAGGAACCAGGCACCAACCGGGCCGTAGCCATCCTTGAAACGGGATGGGGTGAAGCGGTTCTCCATCATGGTCAGAGTTGCACCGACCTGAGCGCACATGGTGTAGGTGGAACCAGCGTTCCATACCGGATACCAAGCGCGCCCCTTCCCTTCACCGGTGGACCGGGGACGGAAGATGTTCACAGCGCCACCGCAGGCAACGAGGGCGGTCTTGCACTTGTAGATGCATACTTTGTTCTCACGGGTGGAGAAACCGACAGCACCAGCGATGGTGTTCTCTTTGTTCTTGTCGAGCAGCATCTTGACGATGAATATGCGCTCATGGACGTTGTCCTCGCCAAGGGCCTTCTTGGCGGGCTCGGCGACTATGGGCTTGTAGGATTCGCCGTTGATCATGATCTGCCACTTGCCTGTGCGCACGGGCGTACCGCCTTCACGCAGGCTCTTGGCAGGCTTGGCGCCGTCCATGTTGCCGCCGTCTGCACCGACCTTCCAGACTGGCAGACCCCACTCCTCGAACAGCTTGACAGACTCGTCTACGTGACGACCGAGGTCATAGATCAGGTCTTCGCGAACAACGCCCATCAGGTCGTTGCGGACCATCTTGACATAGTCTTCGATGGCGTTCTCGCCGATGTAGGTATTGATGGCGGAGAGACCCTGGGCTACGGCGCCGGAGCGCTCAAGGGAAGCCTTGTCAACCATGATAACCTTCATGTCGGCGGGAGCCCATTTACTGATCTCGAATGCTGTACCGCAAGCAGCCATACCACCGCCAACGATCAGTACATCGCACTCAAACTCTACGACTTCCGGATCGACGACGGCAGGTAGCTCGCCTTTCGGCTTATTCGGTAATGCCATATTATATCTCCTCTGTGGTTGTGCAAAATGAAACGTTTAAAAACTAGTTGTGACTGCTACCGCTCAAGCCAGTTTGGTGGGCGACGGCAGGTTGCTCTCAAGCAGCAGGCACTCGTCATCCAGGGAGGCTCCCTTCTCGCCGGGATACTCGTTAGCCGCGCCTTCAGCGGTGGTACGGATCGGGAATTTGAAGCGCTTGATGTTGCCGTTGCGGAACTTGATGGTCCACATGATGGAGTCGGAGGAGCGCATCGGATGAACCTGGCCGCCTAGGGGCACGAAGTCGTCGTAGCCACGAACAAAAATTGCGCCCTGCGGGCAGATCTTGACGCAGGAATAACATTCCCAGCATGCATCGGGTTCCTGGTTGTACGCCTTCATGGTCTCTACATTCAGGACCATCAGGTCGTTGGGGCAGATGTACATGCAGGCGGTTTTGTCGCCGCCCTTGCAGCCATCACACTTTTCAGGATCTACGTAACTTGGCATTAAACTACCTCCTCACTTAAATTTTCCTTTTTTCGACCGCCCGAAGCTGGACAGCCAAGAACCTCTTGCTTCTCGATTCAAGAAAAACAAGGATGTACAACTTGTCGTGTATCCTTGTTTCACCGCGCCCTTTAACGGTAACGTGCCTGTCTCACACATTTTTTATAACGGCTCTTTCTTCGACAAAATAAATGAGCCGTCACTCATTTCCGGTCGCCTAGTCATTTAATTTGTTTCCCCCTTGACTGTCAAGAAAAATCGTCAAAACGCGGCTCAACAGGGAAACTTAACAATAGCATCAGGATTATGGATATAGGCTTTTGACCGCTTTTCCTCTGACCCGATCCCGGTCGTCTTGAAGAAAAATCAGCGGCATAGCTTTTCGTTAAAAATCAAAAAGTTTGGGAGGTGGTATCATTCATAGTTGGATCGGGTGAGCACCTCCCGTGGGCGCGCCCCGTCCGACGGCCCAACGATGCCTTCCTTTTCCATGAACTCGATCATCCGGGCCGCCCGGTTGTAACCGATGCGCAAACGCCGCTGCACCATAGAGATGGATGCCTGTCCCGTATCCGTAACCAGAGCCACCGCCTCGTCGTATTTCTCGTCGTTGGGCTCGTCATTATCCTCCGCCGCCTCTGTGTCCTCCTCGACCAGCTGGAGCACACTTTCATCATACTCGGCGGTGCCCTGCTGCTTCAAGAAGCCGACGAGCCGCTCGGTCTCCTGCTCGGTGATAAAGGCACCGTGGATGCGCTTTAGTTTGGCGGCTCCTGGAGGCAGGAAGAGCATGTCGCCCATGCCGAGCAGGTGTTCGGCCCCGGAACCATCCAGGATGGTTCTTGAATCCACCTTAGAGGAGACCTTGAAAGAGATTCGGGTCGGGAAGTTGGCTTTGATAAGGCCAGTGAGCACGTCCACTGAAGGCCGCTGGGTCGCGAGCACGATATGCATCCCGGCCGCCCTAGCCATCTGGGCAAGCCGCGCAATGGAGGTCTCCACATCCTTAGAGGCAACCATCATGAGGTCAGCCAGTTCGTCGACGATAATCACGATGTACGGAATCTTCTCCTCCGCGACCTCGTTGTAGGAGGCAAACGACTTGACCCGCTTCTCCTCGAGCAGGCGGTAGCGTCGCTCCATTTCGCGCACGGCCCAGAGTAGCGCGCGCGAGGCTATCTTGGCTTCGACCACCACCGGATGAAGGAGATGGGGGATGTCGTCGTAAACCGAGAGTTCGATCCGCTTGGGGTCGATCATCAACAGCCGCACCTCCTCCGGGGTCGCCTTGAACAGGATGGAGGCAATGAAAGCGTTAATGGCCACGGACTTGCCGGCGCCGGTGGCGCCGGCAATGAGCAGGTGGGGCATGCGGGCCAGGTTGGCGATGACCGGCCGGCCGATGACGTCGAAACCAAGCGCCAAGCTGAGCATGGAAGAGGCTTCCTGGTATTCGGCGCTGGTTAGAATGTCGCGCAGAAAGACTTTCCTGCGCACCGGATTTGGGATCTCGATACCGATAGCCGCCTTCCCGGGGATAGAGCCGACAATGCGCACCCGGTCCACCTTCAAGACCATGGCAAGGTCATCGGCCAAGGTGACGATCTTGTTGATCTTCACACCGGGCGCCGGTGAAAATTCGTAGGTCGTGACCACCGGCCCAGGGGAGATGCCCGCCACCGTGCCCTGAACGCCAAAGTCCTGCAGCTTGGCAGTGAGAATGGCGCTCACTTCATAGTAATGTTCGTGGCTCAGTTCGATTTCACCCTCGTCGTTTTCATCCAGCAGGGTCAAAGGCGGCAACTGAAAGGCGGAACGACTGGTGCTCTTGCTGCTGGCCTTGCGCCTGCCGGGTTCCTGGCTCCCCACACTTTTTAGTGGTTCGTGCACCGCCGGCACGGTCGAGGGTGATGCCGCCTCCGGGCCTTGGGCCTCAACCGTGGACCGAGTCGCGCGGGCGGCACGCTCCCTTCGGGGCACCATTTCCGGCTGCTTTGTCGCCCCGTCGGACTGGGCGGCCACTCGTGCCTCACGGTGCTGCCTCGTTCGGAAGAGTAGAGCAAGGGGGGAAAAACGTACCGCTGCCATCAGAGAAAAAATAAGCAGCAGGACCATGACCATGGCTGAACCCGCATAACCGAGCGCCCCGCCCAACAGGCTCCAGACCATTAACCCCAGGTGGCCCCCGGGCAGGACGTACGCGGAAGGCAGGAACAGTTCGTCAAAGGCCCCGAACAGTCCCGAGGAACTGATGGCAATCCCGCTGATGCCGGCCACCAGAAAAGGCAGACGATGGTCCTTTGGGCGGCGGATCAGTGCGCTGATCATTGCGTACAACAGTATGCCTACCGGAAAAAACGCCATCAACCCGAAAAAGGAAAGAAGATAATGGGCGGTGTAATACCCGAGGGAACCGCACCAGTTGGCCTCAGGGCGTTGCAGGGCGGGTTCGGGTTCAAGCAGCGGCAGAATGTAACTGCACAGGCTCAGAAGCAGAAACAGGGCAAAGAAGAGCAGGAGCAAGGCGACCACCTCCTGCCGCCACCGCCCTGTCGGTCTGGTTTCAGCTGACGTCATAGACAAACCTTGTTCATTTCAAATCAAGCGGCCAGAGAAGGTGGAGAGGGATCGCCGGTGCGGCGGAACATCGCGCTAGGCAGTGGAGGCACATGGCGACACGGGCAACCTCGCGATAGCGGGCACCGGATGCGAGCGGTTACCTGTAGCCTATTTCCAGGCAAATTTCAAAATCCACTTGGCCGAACGGAACGACTGCAGAGGGGGACTATCAGGGAAAACTCGGCACACATTGTGGATGCTCCGCAACCAGCGTGACGAATGGGAAGGGAAGGGGTGGTTCGTCAGCTAATCGGCGACCCGAGACTGGACTGCGTCCAGGATGCCATTGATAAACGGTACCGAATTGTCGATGGAATAGCGTTTCGCCACCTCGAGGGCCTCGTTAATGACCACCTGCATGGGGGCATCCTCAACATGCATCATCTCGTAGACAGCGATGCGCAGGATATTGCGGTCAACTAAGGACATGCGCTCGAGTCGCCAGTTGTGCGAATGTTCGGCGAGAAGCTCGTCGATTTCGACAACACCGGCGGCAATACCGAGGATCAACTGACGCCCGTAGGGCAGTGCCTTCTTGCTGACGTCGAAGATACCGGTGAACAACTCCAGTTCGGCCTCAACGGCCTCACGGGAACCAGGATGTTCCTGGAAGTCGTGGCTGAAGAGGAACTGCAGTGCCAGTTCGCGTGATTTGCGTCGTAATCCCATACTGATTCGTTGTCCGAGGTAAACAGCCACAAGCCGACGACGATCGGCGCCGCTGCCATGTGCCGCTCCACTGGTGAGGCGCCTAGGCCACCTTTTCCAGCAGGTTGATCATTTCCAGGGCGGCGATGGCCACGTCCGACCCTTTGTTACCGGCCTTGGTGCCGGCCCGTTCGATGGCCTGCTCAATGGTGTCTGTAGTGAGTACGCCAAAGAGCACCGGAATCCCAGCGTCGAGCATCACCTGGGCCGCGCCCTTGGCCACCTCGCCGGCCACATAATCGAAATGCGGCGTGGCCCCACGAATCACTGCGCCCAGGCAGATGACTGCGTCATGCCGACCCGACTTGGCCATTTTTTGGGCGGCCAGGGGAATCTCAAAGGCACCGGGCACCCGTGCAACCACGATGTTCTCGGTCTCGACCCCTGATCGCACCAGGCTATCGATCGCACCTTCCAGCAGCCTTTCGGCTATGAAAGAGTTGAATCGAGCCACCACAATGGCGATCTTCCGTCCTTTGCCTTGCAGATGCCCTTCTAGATATGTAACCATGTTCTTTCCTATTCTGTTCACGGGTCTCTGGTGACGCTTCCCATCGGCATCTCACCGTACAACTCAAGGATGTGCCCCATTTTATCGCGTTTGGTTCGTAGATATTTCTGGTTTTCCTTCTCGCCGGGGATTTCAATCGGCAACCGGTCGACCACCTCCAGGCCGTATCCCTCCAAGCCAATGATCTTTTTTGGGTTGTTGGTCAAAAGTCGCATTTTGCGCACCCCCAAATCTCGCAGGATTTGCGCGCCGATACCATAGTCGCGCAGGTCGGGCTTGAAGCCGAGGCGGGTGTTGGCCTCCACTGTGTCCAGACCGTGCACGTCCTGCAGTTCATAGGCTTTTATTTTATTGATCAGACCGATGCCTCGTCCTTCCTGACGCATGTAGAGCACCACCCCCCTGCCTTCCTGCTCAACCATCTGCATGGCCGCGTGCAGCTGCGAGCCGCAGTCACAACGGGCCGAGCCAAACACTTCGCCGGTCAGGCACTCGGAGTGGACGCGCACCATCACCGGTTCGTCGGAGCGGATATCACCCT
>JAVEYP010000108.1:0-6429 GCA_034003445.1 Desulfobulbus sp. | reverse complement strand
GGCAGATGGTAGATGTAGGGGGTGAGGAACAGCAGGGTCACGCCAATAAAAACGCCGTTAAAGACCATGGCCATGCCGGTCTGCGCGCCGGCCTGCATGTTGATAGCCGAGCCGGTGAATGAGCCCGAGGCCGGATACCCCTGGAAAAAGGAGCCGCCGATGTTGGCCAGCCCCTGGCCGATCAGCTCCTGATTGGGATCAATGCGCTGCCTGACCTTGCCAGCCAGGGCCTTGGCCATGGAAATGGCCTCCATAAAGCCCACTAGGGCGATGACCAGGGCTGCGCTCAACAGCTGCAGAATGCCTTCGAGGCTGAAGGCGGGCAAGCGGAACGACGGCAGACCGGCCGGGATCGAACCGACGACCTCGCCGCCACCCATGAGTTGCAGCTCCTCTGTGCCGATCCCCTTGACCCGCAAGCGGCGGCCGTCCGCAACCAGCTCGTCGGGCTCCTCGCCCAACTGGTAGAGCGGCGCGGGCTCCTCTTCCGCGACCGCGGCGCGAACAAAATACAACCTTCGGATGGCGCGCAGGCGGTTGCGGTTCTCGATTTCGGCCGCCTCGATATCAAGACCGAGCAATTCGAGCCGATAGCGCAGGTCAGCCACGGTCCGGAAATTTTCCTCTTTCTCCGCTTGGCGGAGTCGGGACGACAAGTCGGTAAGGCTGGCGTTCTTGGTGGCGATGCGCTGGGCCTTCCGACTGTAGTTCTCGACCATTTCCCGGGCGCGGGGGCTGGCTATCTCGTCGATACGGGCGTCGACATTATGCTCAAATCCGACCAACCAGCTCACCATGGTCGTGACAACCACCACTATGAGAATGCCCGGCCGGTTCAGTACCCGGATGCGCCGCACCACCAGGATAAGCGCCAAGCCGAACACCGACATGGCCAGGGTGGGCAGGTGGGTGAACGGCAGGTAGCCGAGCATGTCCCAGACATCTTTTAAGAAAAAATCGCTCCGTCCCTTGGCGATGCCGAACAGCATATCGAGCTGGGAGAGTCCGATGATGATGGCCGCGGCGTTCATGAAACCGAGAACCACCGGGTGGGAAACGAAGTTGACGGCGCTGCCGAGCGTGAGCGCACCGAGGACAAACTGGATACAGCCCACCATCAGGGTCAGCAGCAGCACCAGGCCGATGTACTCCTCGGAGCCAGGCACGGCCAGCGGCGTCACCGCGGCCGCGGTCATGAGCGAAACCACGGCCACCGGACCGGTGGCGAGGTGCCGCGACGAGCCCCACAGGGCGCCAATGATTGCCGGCACTAAGGCCGCGTACAGCCCGTACTGGAGCGGCAGCCCGGCCAACTGCGCGTAGGCCATAGCCTTGGGCACCTGCACCAGGGCCCCGATGACTCCGGCCAACAGGTCGGCGCGCAGGATCAGCGGGGAAAGAGGAAACCAGGCAATAAACGGAATTAAACGGTTGACCAGCCTGTTGACCACGGGCACCTCCTCGGGGTGTCTTCCTGTGAGCGGGCAACCGCGGCTACGCGGTCACCACCAGCACGGCACAGTGGGCCCGGCCGACCACCTGCTCGCAAACATGCCCGTGGAGCAGCCCAGCCACGGAGCCGCGCCCCCAGGCGCCAATGATCACCATGTCCGCCTCGCCCTCGAGCGCTGCAGCGACCACGCAGGTCGCAGGATCGCCCACTGGCGCTAGCGGTGTGCAGGCGATGGTCACGCCCTCCTGCGCGGCCTGAGCGCAGACCGCCTCCGCCAGCCCGTGATGGTGCGGCTGGTCGGCTTCTTTGCGGGCCACGGAGAGCACGGTCAGCTGCTCCAAGGTGGCGCAGGCGCGCGCAAGGCTTAGGCCCTCACGGGCCGCCTGTTGGCCATTGGCCGAATCGTCCACGGCCACCAGGAGTCGGCGGCCCGTGACGATGAAATCCTTTGGTGCGACCAGTACCCGGGGAAAGCCCTGACCAATCACCCGGGCGGTCATCTTGCCCATGAGCAGGGACAACCGTCCGGCCCACCCGTGGCGACCCATGAGTATGACATCTGCGCCACGCAGCCGTGCCTGTTCGACGATGGCCTGCTCCGGCGCGTTGGCGCCGATCACCACCGCCTCGATGTCAACGCCGCTGTCCAAGGCCATGGCGCGAATCTGTTCAAGGTGAGGGGCCAACTCCTGCTGACCCTGGCGGATGGCGAATCGGGCGGCGCCGATAGATTCAACCTGGGTGGGGATCACGTGCAGGACAATCACCCGGGCGCGGCAGGCCTGGCCGAAAAAAATAGCCTCCTGGATGGCGCCATCGCTGTAGTCGGAGCCATCGGTGGCCAGCAACAGGGTGCTGGCCTCGCCGAGCAGGCTAGTGGAAAATCGGTCCATAGGGCCTCCTTGGGCAGATTGAACTCCAGCGCTTCCTGGTATGCTTTTATCCCGTGGGAATACCTGAGGCGTAGCACTGGGGGTTCGTCAACTTGTCCCTTTTAGAAACTAAAAAACAATAACATATCGATTTCAAATATCTCTTGTTTATAACAAAGATTGTTTCCCCTTAAAAACCCTAGAGGGTCAAGACCTGCTTCTCCTGGTAAGAGATAGGGTGCGGAAGACTCGCAATCTCATGGATCCCAGCAGATGACAGGGCGCTCACATGGTCCACATCGCACCCGCTGCCGAGGATCGGGCCGGATCTCAGCGCTGAGCGCGTCCGCGACTTTGCTGACTGATGTACTCGAAAACCTTGCAAATCAACCGTCTGTTTGATTATCTTGTTTTCCACAAGCATGAGTTTCTCTCTGGGTTGATTCTTGGCTGGCTGGCCGTTATCTCCCTAAAAGAGCTCATGCTTTTTAATTTGTTCAGCTGCTTTACGCACCATTTCAGGCAAGAAACCTAACATTGTACGCATGATCGAACACTGGTCGTCACCAAGCTGCCTCCTGTCACCAACGTGGGCCAGCTGCGAACAAAGAACAAGGGGAACAACACCATGATCAATTTTTTCCAACAGTTTGACCCTGTGATGCAGGCATTCATCGCCACACTCTTTACGTGGGGTTTAACGGCTGCAGGTGCGGCACTTGTCTTTTTTACACGTGCTATCAACCCAAAGCTTATGGATTCGATGCTAGGCTTTGCCGCCGGTGTCATGATTGCTGCGAGCTTCTGGTCTCTTCTTGCCCCTGGCATTGAAATGGCCGAAAACTTGGGGCATATCCCATGGTTAACCGCAGCCATCGGGTTTATGAGTGGCGGAATTTTTATGAGGATAATCGACATGCTTTTACCCCACCTTCATCCTGGTCTGGCAATTGACAAAAGTGAAGGGATAAAAACGTCTTGGCAACGCAGCACCTTACTTGTCCTTGCCATAACCCTCCATAACATACCTGAAGGTCTTGCTGTTGGCGTTGCTTTTGGAGCGGTAGCAGCCAACCTCCCTGCAGCCACACTCGGAGGAGCAATTGCTTTGGCAATCGGCATCGGCATTCAAAACTTCCCTGAAGGCGCTGCCGTATCAATGCCATTGAGAAGAGAAGGCATGAGCAAAGGGAAAAGTTTTATGATGGGGCAGGCCTCGGGGATAGTTGAGCCGGTTGCCGGGGTTCTGGGAGCACTCTTTGTCCTGAAAATGCAAAATATTCTCCCGTATGCACTTTGCTTTGCTGCCGGAGCAATGATTTTCGTCGTGGTGGAAGAATTAATCCCTGAATCCCAAAGAAATTATAAAAACATCGATTTAGTGACAATGGCCTCCATGACCGGATTTACGGTCATGATGATCCTTGATGTGGCCTTGGGATAATGACGACCAAGATGGAGCACCCAGCATCCGCCCAAGGCTCGTTGTGGACATAACCAGGAACACAGGCGATCTCCACCCGCTCCCAGGGACTAAAGCGCAGCTTGAGCAGGTAGATGGACTGCTTCATGTCACGTGCGCCATTCCCATTGTTGTTCTCGATGCTGTCCTTGTCCCGGTGCAGATCGATTGCCCAGCCCTCTGGCGCCCTGCCTTGCCGGCACGTCTTTAGCGCAGGAGACTACCCAGGCTTAGGGCCTATAAACCAGAGTGCTGCCGCCCTGACAGCTCGCAAAACTACGAGGTTTTACACTTTTTTGCGACGGGTCGGGAACAGGAAGGCCGAGTGGCCTGAATAAGGCGGGAAGAAGAACAGCCGGGGTCGCCCGTGGCGACCCCGGCTGAATAGGCACAGTTCAGTTGGCCTGCACCGCGGGCATCCCACCCCGCATTGCCTGGGGCAGGACAATGGCAGAGATGGAATTCTTGGGTGATCCCTCGATGATGCGGTCGCTGTAGGTCAGATAGACCAGGGTCGAGCGCTTCCTGTCATAGAAGCGGCTCACCTGCACTTTCTTGAAGAGCAGGGAGGAGGACTTCTTGAACACCTCCCTGCCGTCGTCCTTGCCTGAGGCGACTCGCGCCGGCAGGGTGATCGGTCCGGTCTGGTGGCAGCTGATGGAGGCGTCCGAGGTGTCTTCAGCAACACCGATCGCCCCCTTGACACCACCGGTCTTGGCGCGGCTGACATAGCAGGTGGCACCGGCAATATCCGGGTCATCAAAGGCCTCGATGAGGATCTTATCGTTGGCGCCGACAAACTTAAAGGTGGTGCTCACCCGGCCGATCTCCTCGGCCGCGACGGGCACGGCGGCCAGGAGGATCCAGGTGCAAAGCAGGAGTATGTTTCGGTGCATGCGCGTCCCTCATTCTTTTTTGTGTTTACCGCTCGACCGGTTCAGGGCACTGAGCAGCGACTTGATCGAGGCGACGATAATGTCTGTGTCCACGCCGGCACCCCACCAGCTTTCATTGTCTTCGTCGAGGATTTCGATGTAGCTGACCGCCTTGGCCGCGCTGCCTCGGGTAAGAGCGTGCTCGTGGTAGGCATGCAGGGAAAATTGCAAACCGAGCCCTGCGCGCAGGGCCGAACAGAAGGCGTCCAGTGGGCCGTTGCCCACGGCCTGAACAGCGCGCTCCTCGCCACGCACCACCACGACCGCCTCGACCTCGGCCTGTGAGGCCTCCTCGTCCCGGTCGAAATGGCGTTTAACTACGTTGAAGGATTTCAGGTGGTACCCGTTGGTGTTGAGCAGGTACTCCCGCTCAAAGGTGTGGAACACCATATCCGGGGTCAGTTCGTCACCGTGGGCGTCAGTCACCTCCTGGATCACCCGTCCAAAGCCGGGTTGCATCTCCTTGGGCAGCTTGAAACCGAACTCGTAGTCCATGATGTAGGCAACCCCGCCCTTGCCCGACTGGCTGTTGATACGGATGATGGACTCGTAGGTGCGCCCCACGTCCTGCGGGTCAATCGGCAGGTAGGGCACCTCCCACAGGCCGCTTTCGGTGAGTTCCGCAGCGCTCATGCCCTTATTGATGGCGTCTTGATGCGAGCCGGAAAAGGCGGTGTAGACCAGATCGCCGGCATAGGGATGGCGGGGATGCACCTTCATCTTGGTACAGCGCTCAAAGACGTTGATCACCCGGTTGATCCGGGAGAAATCCAGGTTCGGGTTCACCCCCTGGGTGAACAGGTTGAGCGCCAGAGTGAGGATATCGACGTTGCCGGTCCGCTCGCCATTGCCGAACAGGGTGCCCTCCACCCGGTCCGCGCCGGCCATGAGTGCCAGTTCGGTGGCCGCCACCGCCTCGCCGCGATCGTTATGGGCATGCACGCTGATCACAGCGCAGTCGCGGTTCTTCATGTGCCGGCAGAACCACTCAATCTGGTCGGCGTAGATGTTCGGGGTGGACATCTCCACCGTGGCTGGCAGATTGATGATCACCGGATTCGCTGGAGTCGGCTCCCACACGTCCATTACCGCCTCGCATATCTCCAGGGCGAAGTCGAGTTCCGTGCCCGTGAAGCTCTCTGGCGAGTACTCGTAGCGCACCCGCACATCGCTGTCCTTGGCCTGCTCACGGATGAGCCTGGCACCCTTGACAGCGAGGTCGATGATCTCCTCGCGACCCATCCGAAAAACCACCTCGCGCTGCAGGGTGGAGGTTGAATTGTAGAGGTGCACCACTGCCTCGCGCGCGCCCAAAATAGAGGCAAAGGTCTTGCGAATGAGTTGTTCGCGGGCCTGGGTGAGCACCTGCGGCAGGACGCCGTCCGGGATGTGGCCACCCTCGATGAGCAGCCGCAGGAAGTCGAACTCGACCTGCGAGGCCGAGGGGAAGCCAACCTCGATCTCTTTAAAGCCGACCTCGACGAGCAGCCGGAACATCTCCAGTTTCTCCTCCAGGTTCATCGGCTGGATAAGGGCTTGATTACCGTCGCGCAGATCGACGCTGCACCAGACCGGTGCGCAATCGATGATCTTGTCCGGCCAGGTGCGATCCGGCAGCCGGACCGGGGGGTACGGCCTGTATTTTTTCAATTTTTCCTTGTCCATCCCTTCTCTCCGGCAAAATGTCAAAAAAAAAGCCACGGTTTG
>JAVEYP010000107.1:0-6451 GCA_034003445.1 Desulfobulbus sp. | reverse complement strand
ATCTGGAGTCGACCATGGAATCACGCACCCGCCGCTTTGCCGGCCAAACCCTGTGCATCCCCTGCTTTGCCCGAGTGGAACAGAAGGTCTAAACGGCCATCTCCTCCTGAACACCATGGCTTCTGACACCACGGAGACTGCGCAGGCCTGCCCCTGCGGCTCGGGCCGGGCGTACGACGTCTGCTGCGAACCGGTGCTCTCCGGCCGCACGCCCGCAGCCACGGCCAAGGCGCTGATGCGCTCGCGCTACACCGCTTTTGTCCAGGGACACACGGCCCACCTGTTGCGCAGCTGGCACCCGTCCACCCGACCAGCGACCCTGGACGCGGACGACCAACCCGTGTGGCAGGGCCTGACTCTCCTTCGGGTCGAGGCTGGCGGGCTGGATGACGATCATGGCATAGTGGAGTTTCTTGCCATTGGTCTGACCAAGTGCAGGCCGGTGCACCTGCACGAGGTAAGTCGCTTTATCCGTGAGATGGGCCAATGGTTCTACCTTGCAGGAGAAACCCGACCGGCGGACCGGGACACGACCGGGATAAAAACCGGGCGCAACGATCCGTGCCCGTGCGGCAGCAGCCGTAAGTATAAAAAATGCTGCGGCCAGTAACCTCAGAGCGCCCAGCTGGAACAGGACTCACGGCCTGAGCCGCGACTGACCCTGTTTCTTCGGACACAGGAGTGCAAAAACGTATTTCCAACCCGGGCCATCCTCCCCGGAACGCACGCCTTTTCCTCCAGGAGCGACCGCCCCACACAGATCAGGGTTCCGTGCGCGACCGCTCTGCGCTATACTCACGCATCTACCTCCGCCAACCCCTGTCCGGAGCGGTCATGCACGTCTACCCAGCCGAACTCGTCGCCCATCTCCTCAACTGTTGGGAATCGACCGCAGTGGCACAGGACGCCTCAAAGGCACCATTCCCGCTGCCGCCGGCGGCCGCACTCGAGCATCTCATTGCCACCTGCTACCAGGTGAGCATGATGCGTGAGGAGGGACGACGGGTCACGCTGCGACTTATCCTGGTCGACCCTGACCTCTTCCCCGCGCACGACGGCCCCCCGGTCGGCTTCCACCGGCTGCTGTTCACCACACCGCTTCCCTTTAATGAATACGAGCTGCGCAACCTCAGCCCGTCAGTGGATTTTGAGCGCTCGCTCCTGGGCATCCAACTGCACCCGGAAAAGGGTTGCCAAATCTGGGGGATAATTAACTCCGGACTGCGCTGGCTGCAACAGGAGCGAGGCGGCAGCCGCAAGGTCAACCAACTCCCCGATGCCCTGGTACTCCAGCTGCCCGGCCCGGGCATGCTCACCGTCTGTCGCGGGAGCCGCATCGTGGCCACGCTCAATGGCGGCCGTCTAGCCAACGCCACGGCCAACCCTTTCCAGTCTGCCTGGATCCGCAGGCTCTACGCGCCGCAGCACGCGGCCCTGCTGGCTCAGCACGAGACCTTCCGTGCCAGTGTTCGTTACCCGGTGGCCCGCATAGATGCCAACTTCATTGCCAGTCTGCAGTTCCAGATGTTCAAGCGGATCATCAGCGTTACCCGCATGGCCCGGCACGGCGGGACCTTTCTCATTTTCCCAGAAGCGGAGCCGGCCGAACTCGCCGCAGAGAACCCGATGGTGCTGCTCAGCTATCGCCTCCAGGACGACAAGGCCATCCGCCGGCAGCGGCGACTCCTCATGCGTACCATCCGCCTGGCGACCACGGCCATGGGCGACAGCGGCAACCCAGACCGGCTCGTCACCTGGCAGGATTATCTCGACCTGCGCACCCGACCCGCGATCTATGAGCTGGAGGAGGCCTTCTACGAACAGGCCCAGTTCGTGGCCGGTCTGGCCGCAGTGGAGGGCGCAGTGGTCCTTGGCGAGCGTGGGGTGCTCGGCTTTGGCGCCATAATTGTTGCCTCCTTCAGCCACCTGACCGAGGTTGGTCTCGCGGGCGACAACGAAGGCAAAGTCGTCCGCCCAGTGCCCATCGAGGACTATGGTTCGCGCCACTACTCGACGTACCAGCTCTGCAACAGCTGCCACGGGATGCTGGCCATCATAGTCTCCCAGGATGCCGGCGTGCAACTGTGTACTTGGCGCAACGGGCTTGCCACCTGCTGGCACTTGACCGCGGAAATGTTCGTCAACAACACCTGAATGAAAAACGGAGGAAACATGCGAAACCCGACCCGGCTGATGCGCCTGGTCGCGGCCGCGGTCCTGCTCTGCTGGCCGTTGTCAGCAGAGGCCCTAACCGCGAACCAGCTGCTCGAGCGGGTTGAGGGCGCGGTGGTATCGGTGCGTGCTCTTGGCACTGGTGGCGAATCGGTCGGTGCGGGCAGCGGCGTTATCCTGCCCTCCGGACGGATCGTAACCAGCTGCCGGCGGATCGACACCGCGCTGACTTGGCGGCTTGATCAGGAGGGGAGGTCCGTGGCCGCCGTCTTGATAGCCGTTGACCAGGCCGGAGATCTCTGCCTGTTCGAACCGGCAGTCTCCATCGGCACACCGGCTCGGGCCGAGCCCGGCCGGCTGCGTCAGGGCAATCCCGTGCACGCGGTGGGCCGGCCGCGCGGCCTCCATGCCGCCCTTGTTTCCGGCCGGGTAATCCGACCCGGGAATGGCAGGACCACGCCGATCGTGACCACGGCACCGGTTTCCCCGGGGGCAAACGGCGGCGGCCTCTTTAATCGCCGGGGCCGGTTGGTGGGGCTGATCACGCTTGACCGGGACAAGGACCACTGGCTGGCCCTGCCGGTGGCCCGCGCCCTGGCCATGGATCCGGCCGGATCGCCACTGGCGGCGGCGGCCGGGTCGCCGGATTGGCACAAGCAGGCCGTGATCCTTGAGGAGAGCGGCGACTGGTCCGGGCTGCTCGCCTGGTGCCGTCGCTGGACCGCGGCCGAAACGAAACACGCCGACGCCTGGTTCAGCCTGGGCACCGCCTACAGCCAGCTCGGCCGCACACCTGCGGCCCTCGACGCCTACCGCCGCACCGTACGTCTTGACCAGCAGCACGCCGACGCCTGGTTCAACCTGGGCCTCACCTACGGCCGGCTCGGCCGACACCACGACGCCATCACCGCCTTGCGCCGCACCTTAAAAACCGATCCAGCCGATGCCGACGCCTGGTACCAACTCGGGATCGCCTACCTGGCTACTGCCAACCGAGAGACCGCCCGGGCCGTGGCCACCGAACTGGAGCGACTCGACCCGGCGCGGGCCGCCCGGCTTCGCCTCCAAGCGGGTATGGATGTACCTCGGACCAAGAACGGTCAGCCGAGCCCAGCCGGTCGGCAGGCGGGCGCACCCCATTGATCCTCTACCCCTTGACCTCGAAGAAGAAAGACATCTAAAAAAAACTGCCTTGAAACACCTCCCCTTGCTGCCAGCAGCATCGCTTAGAACAATCGCCCTTTGTTACCCAAAACCAAGAAAAGTTCCTGAATTGAGCTGACGTCGCTATAGAACCCGTATTGTCCATATGAACTGGACACGGAAAACAGAACTCAGACTGCCCTCATACCAGAACACGTTGTCGCCGATGGCCAGATCATCGAGCAAGCGATCCGACTGGGCGATACTCGAGGAAACCCGCTTCCGCAGCGATCGGTCTACAATCCGCTCCACGCTCACTCGCTGGCGTGGGCCATCAACCGCATGTAGTCGTCATGGCGCGACATGCGATCGTCGACAAACTGATTGATAGCAAAGCCGCAGACGCGCTCGCGGCAGTAGGCGCCGTCGGTGAGCGCGTCGAGGATCATCGCCGGCACGTCGTAATGGTGGACCGTGGCGTACTTCTTCGCCTTGCCGCGGTCGATAACGAGGATGCGGTTGTAATGAACGCCGTCCTTGCGGTTGTTGAGGTAACCTAGCTTCTGGTAGCTCTTCCGGCCGTACTGGCCCGGCGGCACGTGGTCGCTGACCAGGAGGATGAAACTCTCCGGGTCGATGGCGAGCAGCCCCTCGACATAGGCAGCCACCGCTGCGGAACGGTAGAAGAACTGATTGACGGACCGCTCGAGTTGCGCGTCCTTGAAGGAAGAAAGCATCCGCACGACCCGGGGCCGCTTCTGCTGGTTAAGCACGTGGGGAAAATGGCCGTACACGGTGAGCAGATAGTTGAACAGGGGCGGCCCCTGACTGTCCTTGATGAGCGGCGTGACGAACGCCAGGTTCTGTTCGTACAGGCTACCGTCAAACATATAGCCCATCTCGCCGGCAGTGTCGCCGGTAGAGATGTAGCTGCTGTCATCGCCGGTGTACTCCCGCGGGAAGTACATGCTAGCAAACCCCATGCCCCGGTAGGCGGTGGGGGTGTTGAAAAAGGCCGGTTTGTAGGCGTTCGAGGCCATAGTCCTATAGCCGGCAAGGTCGAGTGTGCCCGGCAGGCAGTACGCCGGCGTGCCAGTGAAGTTGTTGAATTCCATGCCGGCCAGTTCCTGAAAGGCTGGCACGCCGCAGAGCAATTCGAACTCGGCCTGTGAAGTCTGACCGGCCACCACCGGCGAGACGGACAGCCCCAACCTGTCTGCAGCCAGCCTGCGAAAGTCGGGATGGTGGGGGTCCCGGGAGTATGTGGCCTTGGCAAACAAGGTTGGGTCGACAAAGCTCTCCAAAACCACTAGATGGACGTTGCGGCGGTTGCCATGCTCGCGCACCCAGGCGCCCAAAGAGCGGGCCTCCTCCTCGTAGCGACCGCGGTCGCGGTAGGTTTTGGTGGTGGCCTTGGCAGTCTGCCGCTCTGCCTCGCGGTAGAGGAGCATCATGAAGCGGCCGTTGTTCTCGGCGCTGACCGCGTCCGACCAAAAGGGAATCTCCCGGCCAATCCGGCTGTACACCGCAAGGTACTGTTTCGGGAAATACTCGGCCGCGCCGATGAGCAAGAGCAGCGGCAGGAGACCCGCCACCACCATCACGGGGCGTCGCCAGTTAATCGACCCGACAAAGAACACCAGCGGCAGCACCACAGCGACCACCAGGAGGGCGAGCATAAGCGGCGAGAGCACAGCGAGCAGCTCCGGCACCATGGTCAGTTCGGAAACCCGGAAGACGTTGCTGTACATCAGGTAATAGATATCCTGGCCGAGATAGGTCAGCAGGAGCGGCACCGCCGCCAGCCAACCCTGCCAGCGCGAGGGCCGCAGGATCAGGGTGGCGTAGCAGTACAGGGAGAACAGCAGGACGAGTTCGAGATACTCCTTGGTGAAGACAAGTCGTCCGTCCTCGGAGAAGACCGTGACCCCACCCAGGCCGCCGGCAAGGTTAACGAGCAACGAGTAGGCATACACGCCGACCAGGAAGAAGGTGTAGCGGTTCGCCAGAAGAGAGCCAACCGAGCTCGCCACTAGGCGCCAAGCCGGCGCAATGGCCGTGGGAACGCCGTTTGTCATGAAAGTCCTGCCCGGTTCAGCCGGAGTGTCTGGCAAGAGGAGAGGTGCGGAGCAAGCGCGACAATTGCGACGAGGCAACATCTGCCGGGAAAGATAGACTTTATAACATTCTCATGATCCGCCTACCAGTCAACATGCTTCACTCGCCAGTCAACATCTTTTTCCTTGCCTTCGCGACACGGCCCAGCAGGACATTGGTCCCTTTTTTAAATCTGCGTCCGCAAAGCTGTTTGACAACCAAGGGGTTGTTCAGTAATGGAGAAGACCCGTTGGTACTCCGCATTTCCCCTCCTTGGTAAACCGTTTATGACCACCTCGATCATTCGACGCACCGCCTCCGCCTACACCTATCCCCTGCTCATCAAAAACCTGTTTCACGCACCGGTGGTGGACAACCCCGACCAGGAGATCGTCTACCGCGACTTGCTGCGCTACACCTACCGGGACCTGCGGGAGCGGGTCTGCCGGCTGGCCAGCGCGCTCACCACCCTGGGCGTCAAGCCGGGCGACACAGTCGCTGTGATGGACTGGGACAGCCACCGCTACCTGGAGTGCTTCTTTGCGGTGCCCATGCTGGGTGCGGTGCTGCACACCATCAACGTCCGACTGTCCGCCGAGCAGGTGCTCTACACTATTGACCACGCCGAGGACGACTACCTGCTGGTGTACGACGAGTTCCTGCCCGTGATCGAACAGATCAAGGGCCGCATCGACACGGTCAAACAATTTGTCCTGCTCACCGATCTCGACACGCCAGCGCAGACCGGTATCCCCCTGACTGGTGAATATGAGGCCTTGTTGGCTGCAGCCGCGCCCGAGTTCAACTTCGCTGATTTCGACGAAAACACCCGGGCTACCACGTTCTATACCACCGGCACGACCGGCATGCCCAAGGGGGTCTACTTCAGCCACCGCCAACTGGTCTTGCACACCCTGGCCAACCTGGCGGCCTTTGGCACGCCGGCCACCCAGGGCCGTTTCCACCAGCAGGACGTGTACATGCCGCTCACCCCGATGTTCCACGTGCACGCCTGGGGCATGCCCTACGTGGCCACATC
>JAVEYP010000106.1:0-6452 GCA_034003445.1 Desulfobulbus sp. | reverse complement strand
AGATCTCTATGACCCCTTGACAATGCCGCTGGTGCTGCTCCGCGCTCATCAGCTGCTGGATCGGGCAGTCGATGCGGCTTACGGCCGTCGCGACCTGAAACCTGAGGCCGAACGGGTCGCCTTCCTCTTTGAACTCTCCCAGCGCTATGCGGCCCAGTCGCCGCCCACTGTCAACAGATCTGCAAAGCGCTCTCTCCGGCCCCCATCACCCGATGCCTGATCCACCACCCGCCAGCCGTTCATCCGCTCTCCCCGAGCAGGTTGTCCCGCAACCGATCTGGTCGGAAGCTCGTTCTTTGTTGACAGGTTGGGGCGACCCTCATAGAGTGACTACCAGTCACCTTTGGCCAAGCCCGCATTCCTTCCAGCCGGCCCCAGCCGGACCGGCATCCGCTCGCTAGGCCAGCCCCGCAAACCCGATCCACAACGGAGGATGTTATGCACAGCACGCACGCACAGCCGGTACGGTCTTCGCTCACCCGCAGGGAATTCGTAGCCGCTTCGGCGGCCGGGGCCGCGATTTTGGCCCTGGGTGGTTTGCCTGGGACGGCACGGGCCGTAACGCCGATCGTCCTGCCGCCGCTGCCCTGGGCAGAGGGCGCCCTTGCCCCGGTGATCAGCGCAAACACCATTGGTTTCCATTACGGCAAGCACCACAAAGGTTATGTGGACAATATCAATAAGCTGATTGCGGACACGGCTTTCGCTGACCAATCGCTCGAACAGATCGTTGTCGCCACCGCCGGCAAGACGGACAAGGCCGCCATTTTCAACAACGCGGCCCAGGTCTGGAATCACACTTTCTACTGGAACAGCCTGCGCCCGAACGGCGGCGGCGAGCCGCCCGCCGCGCTCAAGGCGAAGTTGGAGGCCAGCTTCGGCAGCGTCCAGGCCTGTCACAAAGAACTGACTGCAGCGGCCACCTCCCAGTTCGGCAGCGGCTGGGCCTGGCTGGTTGCCGATGGCGACACGCTCAAGGTGGTCAAGACGGGCAATGCCGAAATGCCGCTGACCGCTGGCCTGAAACCGCTCCTCACCATCGACGTGTGGGAGCACGCCTACTACCTTGATTACCAGAATCGGCGCGCCGACTACGTCAAGGCCGTGCTCGACAAGCTGATCAACTGGGAATTCGCCCTGCAGAATCTGGGCTAAGAAGCGCCCCAGTTCACAGTCGTCACGGCCGGGACAGCCCGGCCGTGACCCTGACCACCACCTCTGCTGTCCACCTCCATGCTGTTCCGTTTAGCCGCCGATGCGGTCTTGCTCGTCCACCTCGGGTTCATCCTCTTTGTTGTCCTGGGTGCGATCCTCCTCCTGCGCTGGCGCTGGTTGGCGCTCATCCACGTACCGTTCGTCATCTGGGGCGTGGCCATTGAACTCAGCGGCTGGGGCTGCCCGCTTACCCCACTGGAAGACGCGCTGCGTGAACGGGCGC
Organism: Desulfobulbus sp.; assembly: GCA_034003445.1. Classification (GTDB taxonomy): domain Bacteria; phylum Desulfobacterota; class Desulfobulbia; order Desulfobulbales; family Desulfobulbaceae; genus Desulfobulbus. The sequence continues at coordinate 5,014 of JAVEYP010000106.1, read as the reverse complement.
TTGCTGCCGGCAATGGAGCGAGCCCCCTGGGCCGGCTGCTCGAAACCGTTGTCTACCCGCCCGGCCTGACCCGCGAGCAGCAGTTCGTGCTTGCCGCGCTGCTGCTGCTCGTCAACCTCACTTTGTATATTTGGCTGTTCCGCCGTCGCTCGCGCTCGAAAAAAATAGGGCGCCGCCTGCGGTCCTCCCTTCCGGCTGCGTCCTGGTCTCTGTCCGGGATCAATCCCGGCGCGAAATTACTCCTGCTCCATCCAACTGCCAATAAACCTGGGCACCTTCTCGGCGGGCAAGGGCCGGCTTAGGTAGTAACCTTGGGCCTCGTCGCAGTTGCGTGATTTAAGGAAGTTCAGCTGGCCCTCATTTTCCACGCCCTCGGCGGTGACGCTTAAATGCATGTTCTCCGCCAGGGAAATGACCGCGGAGGCGATGGCTCGGTCGTTCACGTCCGTGTTCAGTGCAAAGACAAAGGCTCGGTCGATCTTCAGCCGATCGATGGGGAAGTTTTTCAAGTAGGCGAGCGACGAGTAGCCGGTGCCGAAATCGTCGATGGCCAGTTGCACTCCGAGCGCCTTCAGTTCCTGCAGGGTGGCGGTGGCCATGTTGCCGTCCTTCATGAGCACGCTCTCGGTTATTTCGATCTCCAGGGCCGCTGGATTGAGACCGGTCTCCCGGAGAATACCTGCCACCTGCGCCGGGAATCCTGGCTGGGCGAACTGCTGGACGGACACGTTCACCGCCACCCGCGGCATAATGACGCCGGCATCCTGCCAGGCCTTGGCCTGGGCGCAGGCCGTGCGCATCACCCATTCGCCGATGGGTACGATCAGGTTGGTCGCCTCGGCCACAGGGATGAATTCGGCCGGCGACAACGGCCCCAGCTCCGCGTTGGTCCAGCGCAGCAACGCCTCGACCCCGGAAATGGTGCCGCTGGTCACTTCGACCTGGGGTTGGTAGTGGAGGGTGAACTCGTCCCGCTCCAGGGCGCGCCGCAGCTGCTTTTCAATGTTGAGGCGCTTCATGGCCGACTTGTTCAGCGATTCGGTGAAGAAACGGAAGGTGGCGCCGCTCTCCTGTTTGGCAAAGTACATAGCCATGTCCGCGTTTTTCAAAAGGGTTTCCGCGCCCTGGCCGTCCTCGGGGAACACGGCGATGCCGATGCTGGCGCTGACGTTGATGTCGTGGCCGGCCAGTTGCATAGGCTTTACCAGGGCGTCCAGGATACGCTGGGCAACCAGGCCGGCGTCCTCGGCCTTGCTGATCTCCGGCAGGAGGATGGTAAACTCGTCGCCGCCAAAGCGCGCCAGGCTGTCGGTGGTGTGCAATCGATGGCCCATGGCAATGCTGTCTGTGGCGCGCAAGCCAATGGTCAGCCGTTTGGCCACCTCGACCAGCAACAGGTCGCCGAACGAGTGGCCGAGGGTGTCGTTGATCCGCTTGAAGTTATCCAGATCCATGAACATCACCGCTACCGGGTGCTGATGACGGCGGGCCGTGCCGAGGCTGTGGGCGAGGCGCTCCTTAAAGAAGGACCGGTTGGGCAGGCCGGTCACGTTGTCATAGTAGGCCAGCTGACGGATGCGCTCTTCAGCCTGCCGCCGCCGGCCAAGGGCACCGGCCAATTGAAGGATCTCGTGTGGGTGGAAGGGTTTCTGCAGGTAGAACATACTGCCAGCGGGCGGCACCTTGTGGGAGATCTCTGCCGGATCCATGTCCGAGTAGGCGGTGACCACGACGATGTCCACCCGTTCGTCCAGTTCGCGGATGCGGATAGCTGTCCATAACCCGTCGGGTCCGGGCGGCATGCGCATATCAAGGAAAATCACGCTGAACAGCCGGTCCTCCTGGACGCTCTCCTTGACCGCGGCCACCGCCTCCTCAGCGCCGCTGGAGAAACGCAGTTCGAACCGTTCACTGGTGGCCTCGATCTTGGCGGGGTTCGTGCCGAACAGACGTGCTCGCATCTCTTCCAAGCTGCGGCTGTCGGGCTGCGGCTCAGCGTTTTTGGCGCTGAGGATATCGCGATAGCTGTCGCGGATGGCCGCCTCGTCGTCGACGACCAGGATGCGGATGGTTGCCAGGGCAATGGGGTCAGTGATTGGGCTCATGCTTGGGCCTCCGTGGTGGATTCGTTCTGGTCAGCGAGCGGCAGCAGCAGGTGCAGGCAGGCGCCTTGGCCGGGACCGTCACTAGTAATATTGATGCGGCCGCCCATGGCCGCCATGGTGTTGGCGCACCAGTGCAGGCCGATCCCCGAACCGCACGCCTTAGAGGTGAAACCTCGTTCGAACAGGTGCAGCAGCACCTGTGGGGTGATGCCTTGACCGTTGTCCGTGAAGCAGATGTGGGCCAGATTGGGTTGCCCCGGGTCGGCCGGGCCGGCGGTGATGCGCACCAGGCCGGGCCCTGTGTCCCGTTCCGCGGCGGCGATGGCCTCGCCGGCGTTGATGAGCACATTGGAGATCACTTGCTGCAGGGCAATGCGGGTGGCCTGGACCCGGTTGATCGCGGCTACGCTCTCGTCGATCTCAATACGCATCCTGGTTAGGAGTTCCTCGGGGAGAATTTCCGCTACCTCGCCGATCAGCCGGTGCAGGACCAAAGGCTCGATCGGCCGCTGCGCCTTGGCAAAGTGCTGCTGGTCCGCGAGGATCATCTGCACGTGGTCCACCTGGCCACGGATGGCTCTCAGCTCGTCGCTCGTCCGCTCCACCAGTGAGATCAGCTCTGCGCCTGCAAGCTCGGAAAATTGGATGAGGTCAGCGCGGCGATCGGACGGGGTGGCTGGATCGGCTAGTTCGGTGAAGGCCATGGTCATTTCTGCCAGGGGCGCCTGTTTGAGTTCGCGCCGCAGGTTGATGAGCTTGACCCCGATGGGGGTAATGGCATTGCCGATGTTGTGTAGAATGCCGCTGGCTATCTCTCTGATACCCGACTGGTACGACTGCTCAAGGAGTTTTTGGCGCGTATGGGTCAGCCGCTCGATCATGATGTTGAACTCGCGGGCCAGCGTGCCGATCTCGTCGTTGCCGCGTATCTCCAGCCGGGCATCCAGATCGTCGCGCGAACCGATGGCCTGGATATGGCGGGTCAGGGTCGCGACTGGGGTGAACACAGCGTACCGTAGGTAGGTGAGCAGGGTGAGCACCACCAGGATGCCGCCCGCGGCCAGCGACAAGGCGGTGAAACGCAGGGTGGCTTGCCTCTGGGCAACGATGGCCCGCGGGGTATCTACCTGGAAGCGCAGCAGCGGCGCACCAGAGAGGTCGGCCACCTCGATCGTACCGCGGGTGATCGGGCCCTCCACCCGGAGGTGCACCGGTGTGTGGGGTATCACGTTGGCCGCCTCGCCCTCAATCGATAGTTGCGTCCCTTGGGCCTTGGACAGCAGTTCGACCTGCAGCTGCACTCGGGCCTCGGCCCCGAGCCGCTCAAGCGCCGCCTTGTTCAGCAGGCGGCCGATAACCACCCGGCCGCGATTCGGGCCTTGGCCATCGCTGGCCAGGATCGGCCGACTGGCGACGAGAAATACGCCGGCCTGGGTCTGCAGCAGGCCGGCCACAGTGTCCTCCTGGTACGGGTCGCCGAGTAGGGGATGTGCCCGGGGCAAGTGGTCAGCCGACAATTCGCCCAAGGCCAGTTCCTGGTCCATGTCGAAATCATATTCTTTCCCCCATATCCTGCGTCCTTCCGGGGTGTAGAGGGCAAGCAAATTTAGTTTGAGGCCCTCCAGTGTCCCGACATTTAAATTGGCTTCACGATATGTTTGGTTGGCGTCGCTCATGAACTGGTAGGCGTCAGTCCTGTTGGCCCAGTCCCTGGACGAAGAAATAAGCAGCTCGAGTTCGCGCTCTAGTGCCTGCCCCGCTCGCAAGGTGTTTTCGTTGGCGGACTCCTCATCGAGTTGGACAAAGGGCGGCAGCAGGACGAGTCGCTGCACCGCGTACCCGATGAGCGCGTACATTGAGAACAGGCTGACCAGGAGGAGGATAATTGATTTCTTCAGGGACATGCGGTCTGGTTCCAGAAAAAAGAGACGGCGTTGTTGCGGAGAACACCGGCGGACTCGGGGCCGTTTTCATGGGCCGTGTCGTCCATCGCCACGGCGGGTCTCCGGTATTCGTCACTACCAACTGGCGAGGGCCAAAACGACCACTGGCAAGGGCACGGAAATTACAGAATTGTCTCATGGCTGGGGCGCGGAAGTCAAGACACCGCGAAAAAATACATGGGCAGGATGTGGCGGGGAAGGGTGGCCGGGCGAAGATGGGTGCGGGCCGAGGTCACCATGTGTCTGGCGGTTCGGATCCGAGGTAGCAGGGGTGGTGACGAGCGGATGGTAGTTGTCTGGCGCGGCACGCGGGAGCGCTGGCAGCGTCCGGAAGAAAGCGGACTTTTTCTCGGGCGGAATCGCACCGGGAAGAGGGTCGTCCGCTCGCGTCGATGGTGGGGTAAAAGTTGTCCCATTAAGGGCAAAACTTCGGTAAGACGTAGCGCTACCCCGCCGGAAAGCGGACGGATAGCGGGTCGGCAAAGACGTTACTTCTTTAATTCAATGGTCACCTCCACGTCCGGCCAGCGTTTGGTCGCGGGCTGGATCGAGGGGCGGGCAATGATCTTAGTAAACAGTTTGCTGTCAACGGAGATTGAGTCCAGGTAAATGGGCGTAGTCAGGACTTCGGTGGTTCCCTTCTCGTCCTTACCGGCCGGCATGGTGATGAGCACTGTGTCCGGGTTCACGGTAATCTTGGCGATCTTCAGGTTGCCCGGCAGCTTGCCGATGATTTGCGGGCTGATGGCGACGTTTTTTTCCACTACCTCGGCCAGCGTCAGTTTGAGCTGCTGCGGCGAGCTGTCGAGTAGGGTGACACCCTTGGGCAGGTTGAGGTTTTCACTGGTGATTATGATCGTCTGCGTCCCCTTAGCCATGCGCGACAGGTCGATTTTGACGCTGGGCGGGTTGGTGGCGAGCGTGTCCATGTCCGATTTGGGGCCAGTGAGGTGCAGCTTTAACTCG
>JAVEYP010000105.1:0-6481 GCA_034003445.1 Desulfobulbus sp. | reverse complement strand
AAAAAGGCAACATTGACGCCGCAGAGATGTTCCGCACCTTCAACATGGGCATCGGCATGATAGCCATCGTGCCGGAAAGCAGCGTCGAGGATCTGCTGCACCAGTTCAAGGCGCACGGCGAGGAGCCATACCTAATTGGTGAGATTCGCGCAGCCAAGGCGGGCGCCGATCGCCAAGTCGTGTTCGCGGAGATCGCCTGACCCTGACCGTCGCGACACCAACAAGACATAAAAAAAACCGCCGGATGAGTGATTCATCCGGCGGTTTTTTTTAGTTCAGTCCGGACTTCAGTCCACCTGCCCGCAGTCAGCCTCCCCGCCCTGCAGTTTCTCAATGCCGTGGCCCAACGCCGACAGCACCGTCTCCAAGTTTTCCTGAGCCGCCTTACGGCTTCCTGGCAGGTTGATGATCAAACAGTCACCGCGAATGCCGGCGACCGCCCGCGACCAGACTGCCTGCATCGTCTTGGCCAGGCTGGTCTGGCGCATGGCCTCGGCCAAGCCCGGCACCTCGGTGGTGATCACCCTCCGGGTCGCCTCCGGGGTGCGGTCGCTCGGCGCGACACCGGTGCCGCCGGTGGTAACAATAAGATCCAGCCGGCGCTCGTCCACCCATTGTACCAAGGTGGCCACAATCAGATCCTCCTGGTCCGGAACAACCTCGTAGGCGTCAACCACGAAGCCGGCACCGCGGAGCATCTCCTGCAGGAGCGGCCCACTGGTGTCCTCCCGCTCGCCGCGCGAGCCCTTATCGCTCAGGGTGAGCACGCCGCAATGATACGCCCGGCCGCACCGGTCGGCCATCAGTCCTCCGAGGAATCCTTGTAGCCGGCGATAGTCTTCTCGGCGATCATTGCCGGCACCTCCTCGTAGTGGGAAAACTTGGTAGTAAAAGTACCGCGGCCACCAGTCATAGAGGTCAGATCCAGAGCGTAGAGGAGCACCTCGGCTTGAGGCACGTGGGCGTTGATCACCTCGTACCTGGAGGCGGAGTCCATGCCCAGGACCCGGCCGCGGCGGCTGTTGAGGTCACCCATGACATCACCGACAAAATCCTTGGGTACGCGCACCTCAACCTCCATGATCGGTTCGAGCAGGACCGGGCTGGCTTGCACAACGCCCTTTTTGAAGGCAAGCGAACCGGCCACCTTGAAAGCCATTTCTGAAGAGTCGACGGTGTGATAGGAGCCGTCAACCAAGCTGACCTTGAGGTCAACAAAGGGGTAACCGGCGATCACGCCCTTCTCCATAGCCTCGAGGATGCCTTTCTCCACCGCTGGCCGGTACTGCTGCGGAATAACACCGCCAACAATCTTGTCGACGAACTCGAAGTACTCGCCGCGCGGCAGTGGTTCCATCTCAATGGTGCAGTCACCAAACTGGCCACGGCCGCCGGACTGTTTCTTGTGCTTGCCCTGCACCCTCACCTTGCCCTTGAGGGTCTCTCGGTACGGCACACGCGGTGGCCGCAATTCCATTCCCACACCGAACTTCCGCTTGATCTTCTCGCCAACCACCTCCAGATGAACCTGGCCCACGCCGGAGATGAGAGTCTCCATGGTCTGCTGCTCGCGAATAAGCTTGAGGGTCAGATCCTCGTCGAGCAGGCGAGTGATGGAACTATAGAGCTTCTCCTCGTCGCCTTTCTTGGCGCTGACCGCGTACGAAATCACCGTGGGCAGCGGTTCAAGCGTCTCGTAGACCACAGGGTTGCTCTCCACGCACAACGTGTCACCGGTCGTGGTCTCTTTGAGTTTGGACACCGCCACCACCATGCCGGGCAGGCCCTCGTTCACTGGTTTCTGCTCCTTGCCGGCCATGATGAACAACTGGCCGAAACGCTCCGCCGCGCCCTTGGTGGCGTTGTAGAAGGAGTCTCCTTTGAGCGTGCCGGAGACGACGCGAAAGATGGTCAAGCGACCGGCAAACGGGTCGGCCATGGTCTTGAAGACCAGCGCCGAAAAGGGAGCGTCGGCCGTGGCGGGGCGCTCCACCAGGTCACCGGTCTTGGGATGGGTGCCCACCCGGGCCGGCCGCTGGTCGGGCGAGGGCAGTAGGCCGACAATGGTGTCGAGGACCACGGCTGAACCCAAATTCGTTAGAGACGCGCAGGCGCACACCGGCACGATCTGAGCGTTACGAACTGCCGCCGCCAGGCCGTTCGCCAGTTGCTCGTCGGTGAGTTCGCCTTCCTCGAGGAAACTCTCCAGCAGTTCATCGTCCGTCTCGGCCACGTACTCCATCAGGCTTTCGCGCAGGGTGCGGACCTCGTCGGCCAGGTCCTCCGGAATCTCAGCAACGTTGATCGTGCCGCCATCTGCGAACAGCAGGGCCTTGCCGGCCATGAGGTCGACCACGCCGCGGAAGGAATCCTCCGCGCCAATGGGCAGGTAGAGCACGACTGCGTTCAGCCCGGAGGATTCACGGATACCCTCCACGGTCTTCTGGAAGTTCGCGCGCTCGCGGTCCATCTTGGTGACGCAGATCAGGCAGGGCAGGCTGTGCTCCTTGATCAGGTCAACGAACTTCTCGGTCTGCGGCCGCACGCCAAGCACTGCGCCAACGGTGAGGATGGCGCTATCAGCCACCTGAGCGGCGAAGCGGGTCTCGTTAAAAAAGTTGTCGTCGCCGGGGGTGTCGATCAGGTAGACGTCGTTCTTCTTCCAGCTGAGGTGGTTGAAAGCAGCGCCGATGGAGATATTGCGCTTGATCTCCTCGGGTTCGTAGTCCATGGAGGAGGTGCCGTCATCCACCTTGCCCTGCCGTTTGAGCGAACCGGCGGTAAAGAGGAGAGCCTCGGCCAGCGATGACTTGCCGCTGTTACCATGGCCAAAAAGAACCACATTCCTAATCTGCTGTACGTCCTGCATGGAGACCTCCAGAGAGTGAAACGGCTGCTGCATTCAATGACAAAGGGGACGCATTCTGCCGCGTGGCGGGGAAAATCCCTTTCTCTTTCGCGGGGGGAATGGTATCCATCGAATCCAAAAATAGCCTGTGTTATATTCGCATTAAGAATGCAAAGTCAAGCGATAACCCGCTGAAAAACTGATCAATCAATGACCACACCGCATGCCGCCCGACCCGGCGGTGAAACCGGCCGGATCGTCCGTTCAGCTGGCGCCGTAAGCATCGCCGTGATGTGCAGCCGCGTTCTCGGACTGATCCGCGAACAGGTCTTCGCCGGCCTGTTTGGCGCCGGTTTTGCCTACGACGCCTTTGTCGTCGCCTTCCGCATCCCGAATCTGCTACGCGATCTGTTCGCCGAGGGGGCCCTCTCCGCCGCCTTTGTCACCGTGTTCACCGACTATAGCACCAATCGGGGCGAGGAGGCCACCTGGCAGCTGGCCGGCAACGTGCTCGTCTTTTTCAGCCTGCTGATCAGCGGCCTTACCCTGGCCGGGCTCTACTGGGCCGAGCCGCTCGTCAATCTGCTCGCCCCAGACTTCTCCCTGGTGTCTGGCAAGACCGAACTCACGGTCAAGCTTACCCGCATCATGTTCCCTTTCCTGCTGTTTGTCTCGCTGGCGGCGGTGGTTATGGGCGTACTCAATACTCGCGGCCGGTTCTTCGTGCCGGCGATGAGTTCCACCTTTTTCAACCTCGGTTCAATCGTCGGCGGACTGTCGCTGGCCTGGCTCTTCCCCCGCATCGGTCAGCCGGCCATCGCCGGCATGGCCTGGGGCACGCTCATCGGCGGCGCGCTGCAGTTGGGCATGCAGCTGCCCACTCTGCGCCGGGTCGGCTTCCGCCTGCGCCTGGCCTTCAACCTGGCCGACCCCGGCCTGCGTCGCATCCTGCTGCTCATGCTGCCGGCCACCATCGGCCTGTCCGCCACCCAGATCAATATCTTCATCAACACCAACTTTGCTGCCAGCTGCGCCGAGGGCTCGGTCAGCTGGCTAAACTACGCCTTCCGCCTGGTCCAGCTCCCCATTGGCTTGTTCGGCGTGGCCTTGTCCATCGCCGTGATGCCGGTGCTCGCCCGCCAAGCGGCGAATAAAGATTTCGCCAGCCTCAAACAGACCTGCATCTCTTCGCTGGTCATGGTTTTCGCGCTAGCCATCCCGGCAACCGCCGGGCTGATGCTGCTCAGCCAACCCATCATTCGCCTCATTTTCGAGCATGGCGCCTTCACCGCCAGCGACACCCTGCAGACCGCGTCCGCCCTCGCCTGGTACGCGGTCGGCCTGTTCGCCTACTCGGCCATCAAGGTCATGGTGCCGGTCTTCTATGCCCTTGGCGACACCCGCTTCCCAGTGATCGGCAGCTTCCTCGGGGTGGCGGCCAACGTGCTCACCATTATCCTGGTGATCGACCAGTTGCAACACCGCGGTATCGCCCTGGCCACCTCCTGCGCCATGATCCTCAATTTCCTCTTTCTCGGCACTGTGCTCTGCCGTAAGCTCACCGGCCTGCCGCTGGGCTACCTGTTGGCCGGCGCGGCCAAGATTATCGCGGCAACCGGCGTCATGGCTGGGTCTTTGTGGGGACTGCAACGGCTCCTCAACAACTGGCTGAGTGGACCGGTGCATCTGCAGATCATCGCCCTCGGGCTGTTGATCAGCGTGGCGGTGGGGGTCTATGTGGTGGGATTGCAGCTGCTGCGGCTGCCGGAGTTCACCCTGCTGAGTTCCAAGCTGGCGGGACGGCTACGCAGGTCATAGAGCAGGCGCAACTGGGCGAGCAGGGCAACCACCGCGGTGTCCACATGGAGGATGCGATCGCCCATGGTAAAGGGGTGGAAGCCGGCATCAACGAAGCGTTGCAGTTCGTGCTCGCTCCACCCGCCCTCCGGACCAACAGCAAGCAGCAGTGGTTCAACGCGATCGTAACCAATGGGGAGAGCGGGGAGGAAAGAGGACACACCGGGGTGGGCAATCAGACCGCGGCCGGTGAGGGTGGGCAGCACATCCTCGACAAACGGCCGGAACTGGTGGTGGACTTGGAACCCAGGCAGCCGGGTGTCCATGGCCTGCTCCATACCCTCGAGGAGCAGTTGGCGCATCTTGCCCGGCTCGAGCACCGGACTGTGAAAGAAGGATTTTTCCACCCGCCGCGAGCGGATGAGGTGAAAGCGCCGCACCCCAAGGACCGTCCCCTGCTTGAGAATACGCTGCAGCATGATTGGCCGCGGCAAGGCGAGGATCAATTCCAGGTGCAGGTCAGGGGCTGGCTCGCGCTCCAGACGCACCGCCAGCCGTACCGTCCCTTCGCCCGTGGCCAGCACACGGCCGCTGCCCAGTTGCCCCTGCACCACCCCTACCCGAACCGTGTCGCCCGGCACCACTTTGAGTACCTGGAGCAGGTGTTCGGCCCGACGGCCCAAAAGGACCGCCTCGTTGTCGACGAGTTCGTCGGGTTCGAGCAACAGTAGGTTCATGGGCGGGTCACGGGTTACAGCTGCAGTTCCTTCTCATCGAAGCGTAGGGTCGCAAAATAGTCCTCTGGCCTCTCCTCTCGGCGGATCAGGGCGACACTGCCGTCTGTCCGCAGAAGCAACTCCTGCGGACGCATACGACCATTGTAGTTGAACCCCATGGCGTGGCCGTGGGCGCCGGTGTCCTGGATGACAAGCAGGTCGCCGTCGTGGATGCGCGGCAGGGGCCGCTGCACGGCGAACTTGTCGTTGTTCTCGCAGAGTGATCCGACCACGTCCACAATTTCCGTGTTTGGTTCCGCCAACCGGGCCGGCACCTCGATATGGTGGTAGGCGCCATACATGCCGGGTCGCATGAGGGCGGACATGCAGGCATCAACACCTACATAGGTGCGGTAGATCTCCTTGCGATTGATCGCCCGGGTAACGAGCGCGCCATGCGGTCCGGTCATGAAACGGCCGCTCTCCATGAACAACGCCGGGCAGGTGCCGTGGCGGTCGTGGAAATCGACGAACAGGGCGGTGACCTCCTCGCCCATGGCTCCAATGTTCAGGGGGTCGGTGTCCGGCAGGTAAGGGATACCCAGGCCACCGCCGACGTTAATAAACTCGAAGCTAATGCCCAGCTCGGTGCCGATCGTCTCCACGAGGTCGAGCAGCATGGCCGCGGTCTGCACCATATAGCTGTAGTGGAGTTCGTTGGAGGCGAGCATGGTGTGCAGACCAAAGCGCGTGGCTCCCCGGGCCATGGCCTGACGGTAGGCCTCGACGATCTGCTCGTGACTAACGCCGTACTTGGCCTCCTCCGGCTTGCCGATGATGTCGTTGCCCTGGCGGCGGCTACCCGGGTTGTAGCGAAAACAAACTAACTCCGGCATTTCCGGAACCTTGTCGACCAGGCTGATGTCATCCAGGTTGAGGATGGAGCCCCCCTCGGCTGCGGCGGCAGCAAAGTCCGCGGGGCTGGTGTTGTTCGAGGTGAACATGATGTCGTCCCCGCGCACCCCCAGGCTGCGGACGAGCATCAACTCGGCTTCCGAGCTGCAGTCAAAGCCAAAGCCGAGATCCCGCATGATGGCCAGGATCGCCGGATTGGGCAGGG
>JAVEYP010000104.1:0-6502 GCA_034003445.1 Desulfobulbus sp. | reverse complement strand
CCTCTTTGCTTACCTTTGGCTGGATCAGAAAGGCCCGGACCCGAGCTGCTCGCGTAAGGGAAACACTTCGTCTGCCTATGCCGCATCCGGATTGGCCGGAGTCAGATTCCCAACATTGGAAACAAGAAAAACCCGATAGAGTAAACTAGTGACCTGCGGTGTGTGGTAGACGCACAGCAAGTGCCATGTTGGGTGGTGTTGGCGGAGTATTCGCGTGCGACGGAAGTCGAGTGCTCGGTGCTTATCCTTTGGAGGCGAGTGGGTGATGTCTTGCACCGACCGAGCTGAACCTTACATGGTACTGATCACTCAGCTCTGTTAGTCGACCACCGCGGCTAGCCTGGAAAGGTCCGAGAGCAAGAAGTTGTCCTCACGGGCCGGATCGATTCAGGCAACGAGCACGCGGAAATGGGGTGAGACGGGTATGCAGCCGATGGGGTCGGCCGTGTTGAATCGACCAAAGTTGCGGAAGGCTGGGGCTAGTGGTCAGCCTGGGAGAAACAAAGTGGTGCTGCCTAAAGCGGGCGGGGAGACGTTCAGGCGGCTTGGCGCTGGGTGCGCGATGCGCCCTTCTCTTTTTCCGGGACTGTTGTCGGGGTGGTGGTCTCGATTTGAACGGGAGGATGGGTTATGTCGACACCCAGGGCGGAGGAGCGTTTTTTTTCCTGGCGAAAGCGCAGAAGATAGCCGCCCATGGCGCCACCCGCCGCGGTGAGGACGAGCAGCCCCAGGGTTATGAACTGGGTCAGCAACAGCGCGCCGCCGATGGCCGCCAAGACGGCGAACGCGGTCCCTACCTTGATGGCGGCCCGAGTTGAGGTGCGCTGCACGGTCTGCAGGGTCTCCTGGTGTGCCTGCTGCAGGACCTTGGCCTTGGCGCGCTCGGCCTGCATACGGATGGTCTCGCGTTCGCGGGCGTGGGCCTCCTGCATGTGGCTGATGGCATCCTTGCGCTGGTGGGCTGCCATTGCGCCGAACCAGCAGGCGGTGAGCAAGGCGACGACAAGCACGGGCGCGGCCAGCCGCAACCAACTCCAGATTGCCGGCTCCGCGGGGTTCACGGGAAAGATCAACATCAGTCCCAAAGTGATGATCTGCACCAGCACAATGCCGGGAAAAAACTTGAGCATGACGAGTATCCTCTTCTTCTTTCTGCTCGAGACACAGGCTCATTTGGCCGCGCCGGTCTGCCGGCGGAAAGTGGCGGTGGTCCGCTTCGGAAAAGCGGTTATTTAACCACAGAACTGCTGGAAAGCCAAGGGGCAGAATTACCTCCGACCACTCCACGGGTCACGATCGACAGCGAACCCTGCGACCACTTGGGGCCTGTGCAGAGAGAGGATATGTGTTGAGATTAGTGCAAAATAAGCAGCCTATTGTGTGGGCTGCAAGCAACTCCCTTTGATCTGTATCGCACTGCTGGGTGCAGCCAAGAGAAACGCAGTCTTTGTTCAAATATTAATCTTGTAAAATCAATAGGTTTTTGTAGTTTTCAACAACCTCGGAGGGAGACAGAGCTTACGAAACCGCAGTGCTGCGCACCACGTCTACCCCGCAGCGGTTGGTCCTTCCGCAACGGATGCATTTTCTACTGAGCGTGCTCCGCTGCCAAGTCGTCCGGGTGCTGCAGGCCGTCGAACGGGTCCTCGTTTTCATCGGAATAACCAACACGTTTTCTCGAATATCCAGCCGCGAGCTGCCGATGCGGCCCCCTTCCGGGGCCGGTGTCCGAATCGCCGAGATGGTTGACGGTTGATGGTTGTCAAACAGGCTGTGAAGAATTTGGCGGCAGGGGCGCCCGCCACCTCATCAGTGGGGGCCGAGAGCCATCCGTTCGGAGCAAAGTCAGATCAGGATCACGACAAGGGGAAGGTCTGGCCAGGGAGGGCGCCCAGCAGGGGACGGAAGAGCTTTTTGTAGTCGTCGCGCAGCCCTTTGGGTAGGACTGGCTTAAGGTAGGGTGTCAGGCGGTCGTTGCTGACCCAGTTGGCGCACAAGGCGAGGACTTTGAGGTCGTAGAGGGTGTGCAGCCGGGGGCCGGTCATGGCGTAGCAGGTGAGGCGCCGCCAGCCGGGGGGGGCTGACTGATAGTACGGTGGAGGTCGGCAAGGGCCTAGTCCGCATCGCAGAGCAGCGAGCCGTAACCCGTGGTGCGAATTAATTCCAGTCCCTCGGCCGCCGTTAGGGCGAAATCTACCATTGAGCGCATGTTTTTGAGGGGGTTTTATCGACCGGCTCCACAATTCCGCTCCTGGTCGAACGGGCAAACCGCGCTAGAGGATCATGCCCAGGGCGGTGAGCGGGTCCATGCCGTTAACCCCCGCCGTGTAGCCCTGCCCCCATAATCGGCGACCACCGTCTGCCTCGTTGCGGGCCGCGGCCAGGTTGGCTTGGTGCTCAGTCTCGCTGGCAAATGCCTCGCCGTGGCGGGCCCGCTGCAGTCCCTGCGCGTATCCCTCCATAAAGCTGGCCTCTTCGGGTGTGGTTGCCAGCTTCTGGCGCGCCTCGGCCTGGCGGCTCCACAGCTCGAATTCCTTTTCCTGCATACCTTCCTCCTTGTGCGCTTGTTCATGTTTTCCGCGGTGCCCTGCGAGGCGGCCGCTCTGTCCGACCGCACACCCTAAATCAGGGCGAGGCCACCGTCAACCACTCCGCGTGACGCTTGTCGAGTCTGTTTAGATCGGGCACTCCATATCGCAAAGGATCTCCAGATTTTCCAGCTTGTCGATGTAGTAGGTCGCGTCCTTGTGCAGGTCGAGGTGATTGCTCTCGACCCTGACGCCTGTGCCGCTTAAGCAGTCAAACTGCGGCGCTTTGCCGGCAAAGGAGAAGTGGTGGCGGGTGATGATCACAAAGTCACGACCATAGGCGCGGAAGAGGAGGGCATCCGGGTAGCGTTGCCGTAACTCTTCGGTCAGCCTGAGCATGAGCAGGTTGCCCTGCTCCCAGCCGAGCCGTCGGTTGTAGTCGGCCAGATTCTTTACGTGCAGACTGTGCAGGCAGTGGTAGTCACTCATGGTCAAGGGGTTCTGCAGAATGATCTGCAGGTAGTCCTCGTTGTATAAGCCGGTCAGTTTGTCGCTGAAAAAATAGGCGAAGCGTCGTTCTTCCATCCGGTTTTTGGGCAGCTGAGTGATTGACTCCGGGACCTCCACCTCGCGCAGGGCATCAAGTCCAGCAGCTACTACCTCGGGGTCGAACTGGCTGCCACTCAGTGATTGCAGCTCGCGCAGGGTCTCCTGCACTGATTTGCGTGCTTTGTAGATGCGGTTGGTGGTCATGGCGTCAAAGCTGTCGGCAACGGTAATAATTCGCGCAAGCAGCGGGATGTCGGGGCCGCGTAGTCGGTCCGGGTAGCCCATGCCGTCGTACCGTTCGTGGTGGTGGCGAATGATGCCGGCCAGCTCGCGGTACATGGAGATGCCGACAAGCATGGCGTAGCCGGCCTGGGCGTGCTGCTTGATCAGTTCGTATTCAAGTGGCGAAAGCCGGCCGGGCTTGAGCAGCACCGAGTCCGGGGTGGCGATCTTGCCGATGTCGTGGAGGATGGCCGACTGCTGGAGCAGGTCGAGCTGTTCCTCGGGCAGCCCCAGGCGGGCGGCGAGCAGCAGGCTGTAGCGCGCCACGCGTATGGTGTGACCGGCGGTGAAGGTGTCGCGCTGGTCGATCATGTCAGCAAACGAGAGGATAGTCTGTTCGTAGTTCTCCCGCCGCTCCTGCACCAGGCTGTGCACTCGCTCGCGCTGGCGACTGGCATTGACGGCAAAGCCGATGTCACCCGCCAGTTCCTCGAGCATGGCGATTTCCTCCGGCTCGAACCCTTCCAACCGCATGGTGCAAACCGTGAGCACGCCGAGCGGCATTTCCTGATAACTGGCGCGCAGGGGCAGGGCCATGACTGCCCGGAACCGGATGGTATTGGTCCGGTCGAGCCAGGGAGTGACGCTGGTCTGCGGGTCCCACTGGACGAGCGCCACGCTGGCGTTGTTCCGTAGACAACGGGCTGCGGCCGAGGCGGCGAACGGGTGGTCAGGGTCGGCGAGCGGGTAGGGCGGTCCGCCGGGCAGCGAGATGGACGAGTCGGCGGTGTACACTGTTTCCAGTTGGTTGCCGCGACGCAGACCGATCCAGCAGAACCGGTAGTGGCTGTGTTCGCCCATCATCCGGCAGGCTTCGATCAGGAGTGAGCGCAGGTCCGCGGTGGAGAGCAGGAGCGTGTTGATTTCGCTGATGGTCTGCATGATCCCGCGCAGGTAGAGTTCCTGGTCAAGTAGGGTGTGGATGCGACTGGTTCGTTCGACCACACGGGCCTCAAGGGTGGTGTTCAGTTCGTCGATCTGGCGGTTTTTTTCCACCAGACGGTGGTTGAGCCGAAAGATGACCAAGGCCGTACCGGTCACCGTTCCCACGGTCAGAAAGAGCAGGGCGATCAGTCGCCAGTAACGGCGGAGGACATCCACGAGGGTGAACTGGCCGAAATCCGTGTACGGACCGATGCGCAGGTCAAGCAGACAGTCGTGCACTGGCTGGTAGTTGAGCGGTGCGGTCCAGCCGCTGCTGTTGCTGGCCCGCGCAGCGGGGTCGTCCGCATCCATGGCAAGGAGGGCCGTAGTAACCCGGCGGACCAGTTCGGGCGGGGTGGGGGGCAGAGCGGCCATGGGCCATTCCGGGTAAAGTTCGGTGCTCAGTTTAAAGGGGAAGCCCGGGACCTGTCGCTCGTCGAGGATGCGGAAGTCTTGGAGGCGGATAAGACCGCTCTCGGCCATGCGCTCCAGGGTGTCGGTGCGTACCGTGCCTGCGTCGGCCCGATTGTCCCGCACGGCAAAGACTACCGCGTCGTGGGTGTTGCCGTAGTCAAGGCTCGCGAAAAAGCGCAGCGGGTCGATGGACTGACGCTGCAATTCGCGCCAGCAGACGATCCAGCCGCCGAACGAGCGCGGCTCCACGGCCATGAACCGCTGGTTGCGTAGGTCGGTGAGGCGACGCAGGTCTTGGCGGTCGGCTCTGCAGAAGACCACCCCGCCAAAGGTGGTGGTCTGCTGATCCGGCAGATTGCGATTGATCAGGGTGACGATGCGGTTGGCACTGTGCAGCTTTTCGAGTTCCACGTAGAAGGCGGAATTGGCGAGCACAAAGTCGATGCGTGCCGCGAGCGCGGCGTCGTGGATCTCGGTGAAATCGAGCGGCACGATCTGGAAATGGTGGTCGGGCAGATGTGCGGTGAGATAGTCGGCGGTCGGCTGCCACAAGGCCAGGTCTGTGGCTGAGCCACGCTTGGCAAGCAGCCCGATGCGCACCTCGGTTGTCGCCTCGGCCCCGGCCGGCGTGACTAGTAGGCAGATGGCCAAGACGGCCGGCAGGAACGGAAGAACGTGACGAAAGAGTGCAGACGCGGTGAACAGCAGCACAAGCAAATCGGGCACGGTTTCTCCGCTGGACAGGGGGCGTGTCTCCCGCCGCAGGAACAGGCGGGCAGGGGCTTAGCCCCAATGCATGCGTGATTCGGCCGTTGTTGTCAATGCCCTTTTCATTGCCGGAGTCCGAGCGAAGACCGTCCCTCCGGTATCAATCAGCCCAGGATCTCGTCGGCGAGCAGGATGGGGCTTGAACAATGCAGGGTCCATGCCACTGGCGCCGGCGGCCTGTTCGCTGAGGGTGCGCGGTCAATGTGGCTGTGGGCCCGTCAGTGCAGGGGATGGGGCCGGCCCCACGGCCGAAATCGGTCGAGTTACCGCTTGCCTGGCAACGATTTCCCCCGTACAATGGGGCGGCTTCGCTCCCCGCCCGACCCTGGCACGTGCGCCAAGGCAGGCCAACTCAAGGAACCAGGGCCATGGCCGCAGAGCAAACGACCATCCGCATCGGCCGCGACGACGAGGCGGCCCTGGCCGCTTTCGCCGCTGGACTGGCCGCCGTGCTCACCGCCGGCGATGTCCTTTTTCTGTTCGGCGGCCTGGGCGCAGGCAAGACCACCTTGACCCAGCACCTGGCCCGCGCCCTTGGCGTGGGTGACGAGCAGTACGTGTCCAGTCCGACCTTTGCCCTGCTGCACACCTACGAGGGTCGCTTGCCGGTCCACCACATGGACTGCTACCGGCTCGCCGGTGAGGATGACGTGGAGGATGCCGGCCTGGCCGACGCGCTGGAAACAGATGGCGTGGCGCTGGTCGAATGGCCGGAACGACTCGGTGCGCTGGCGCCCTTGGTGCGGCTCGTCATCCACCTCGAAGTTGAAGCAGACGGGGCGCGGCGCGTCAGCCTGCAGCCACGGGGTGAGCGTTGGCGCCGCAGCCTGTCTGACATGGCCCGCGCCCTGAACACCTTCCCTTCCGCTAACCACTGACTCCGGCCACCCAAGCGGCTGTGCAGCACCTATCCGATTCGTTCATGAACAAACGTCTTATCAGCCTCAAGCCCTGTCGCAAGGGCTATACCTACGACCAGGACAAGGCCTGCTCCCCAGAGGAGACCATTGCCCGCTTCCAGGAGCGGTTGCGTGCCA
>JAVEYP010000103.1:0-6521 GCA_034003445.1 Desulfobulbus sp. | reverse complement strand
GGCGGAGTGCGAGGCGTACCCGGAGGCGATCAACCTGGTGGACGCCAAGGGATGTGAATATTTTTGGAAAAGGGTGGGATTATGACAACTCGGACCATCATGGTCGGTAGGGATATCGACCGCAGCTTGGACCGCATCAGTCTGGAGATCGTCGAAAGGAATCACGGGGTGGCCGATCTGAGTATCGTCGGCATTCACACTGGTGGCGTGTTCCTCGCCAAGCGCATCAAAGACCGCATTGAGGGGCGGGAAAATGTCAGTTTGCCGTCGGGTACCGTGGACATCACCCTCTACCGGGACGACTGGAGTCTCATCTCGCAAAACCCGATCGTCAAGAAGTCGGACATCGGCTTCCTGCTCGAGGACCGGCGGGTGATCTTGGTGGACGACGTCCTCTTTACCGGGCGGACCATTCGCGCTGCCTTGGATGCGATCATGGATTACGGCAGGCCGCTGTCCATTCAACTGGCGGTCCTTATCGACCGCGGCGGTCGGGAATTGCCCATCCAACCCGACTACGTGGGCATGGTGGTCGGCGCCGAGGCAGGCGAGCGGGTCGACGTGCTCCTGGGCGAGAAGGACGGCCGGGACGAAGTGGTCCTTTCTAGGAGGTGAGGGGGATGTCAGCTCGGCCCTGCCGCCGCGCACGGCACCGCTCGCCGGGCTTGTCCCGCTCCCGCACGATTCACACAGCAGGTGACCCAGTTGGTACAGTCATGATTGAACCGGCCTCTTTGCCCCTTATCCCCTCTGATCTTAAAGCTGTCTGTCAGCGGATTCGTGAAAAGGCGGAGAGCTATAAAAAATACAACTTCTCTCGCGACCACAACGATTTCCTCAAGGCGTTCTTCGACCTTGCCCAAGAGTACGACAGCCTGGATGATTTTTATCGGATTTGCGTGACCGTGCCGCTGGCCTTGGGTGGCGTCAGTAGCATGCTCTATCTCTGCCAGGGGCAGAAGGGAGGCCTGCAACTGGTCTGCTCAAGTGAACGGGGAGTGCTTGCCGAACCGGAGACGGCCCGACCACCGATCGAAATGCGCGAGACTGCTTACGAGATTGACGGCGTCTACGTCATGCCGCTGTTCAGCAAGGAATTCATTACCCGCCAGGAAAAATACGCGCACCACGCAAAGCGAGCGAAGCCCTGGCACCACCTCAGTGGCTTGTGTGGGGACGGCTGCACCCTGGGTGTCTACGCAGTCCGCCTTCAGGGCGGGCTATCGGAAACCGACAAGTTTTTTCTCAGCAAGTATGCCAATCGGATCGGCTACAACCTGAATAATCGGCTGGTCGCCCGGCAGAACATTGATCACCTGAAGTTTATCAACACCCTGGTGATCGACATTGAGCATAATGTCATTGTGCCCAATATGTACTTCAAACACCTGTTCAACAGGCTGAGGAAGAAGATCGACACTATTGAGGGCCTTAAGCAAGAGATCGCGGGCCACGGCGGCTCCGCCGAACCGATCCGCTGCAACCAGTGCCTCGCCCGGCTGCAGACTCTGCAAGAGGACCTGCTGCACTACTATCAGCAACTTGTCAAGCACCACGATAGCATGAGCCTGTTCATCGAGAGCCTGTTCCGGCGTGAGCATTTTGAGCGCGGCCACCTGGTGCTCCACCCCCGTCGTTGTTTCATCGAGAAGGAGGTCATCATCCCGCAGCTGGACCATCACGCCAGTCGCCTGCGCGCGGCTCACATCACCGTTGACCGTCCGGTGAACATGCATGAAGAGGAGTTCCCGATCATGGTTGACATCGGGCTGCTCGCGCAGGTGTACGCCAACCTGTTTTCCAACGCCGCCAAATACACCCGGGAAATCAATGATCACCGCGGCCAACCCCGCAAAGCTATGGCCTATGGCCGGGAGATCGTCGATAATTTCCTGCGCCTCGGGCAAAAGGGGATCAAGTTTAACGTGTTCACCACTGGGCCGATTCTGACTGAGGAGAAGGGCACCCGTCTGTTCATGGAGGGGGTACGTGGCGACAACGACCACGATGTGCCCGGCACTGGTCACGGGTTGTCGTTCATCCGCCACGTAGTCGAGATGCACGGTGGCCGCGTCGGCTACGAGCCGACTCAGGAGGGTAATAATTTCTACTTCGTTCTGCCGCTGCCACCCGCCGATTACCCCCTCGCGCTCTCGCCCCCGGCCGAATAGGCTTGTTCCGGCCACTTGCTGTGGCCCCTGCGTACCTTTTTCCGATGACCGCCTCCCCCGCTCCGATCACTGATATAGAACTGCTTGCCCCGGCTGGTACCCTCACCGCTTTCGCGGCCGCCTTCGAGGCCGGCGCCGACGCGGTGTATGTCGGCGCCCCTGGGTTAAACGCCCGGGCCCTCGCGCGCGATTTTACCTTTGCCGAGATCGCTGCAATGACCCGGCACGCCCACGACCTTGGCAAGCGGCTGTATGTGGCCATGAATAGCCTGGTGAAGGAGAGTGAACTGCGTTTGGCCTTGGAAAATCTGGAGGCATTCTCCCGCATTGGCCCGGACGCGCTGATTATCCAGGATCTGGGCCTCCTGCACCTGGCGCGCCGTTTTTTCCCGGATCTGCAGTTGCACGCCTCGACCCTGATGACCGCTGGCAACAGTTTGGCCGCGGCCTGGTTCGGCTCGCTCGGCTTCCGCCGGGTGGTGCTCGCGCGTGAGCTTAGCCTGGTGGAAATCCGTGCCATCGGCGCCCGCAGCGGCGTAGACCTGGAGGTTTTTATCCACGGTGCCATGTGCTTCAGCTACTCCGGGCTGTGTCGCTTCTCCAGTCTGCACGGCGGTAAATCGAGCCTGCGCGGCCAGTGCGTGCAGCCGTGTCGCCGTCGCTACGGTTGGCTGCCGTCGGGCAAACGGGCAACTTCCGCCGGCGGCCGGGACGGTGGCTACCTTTTCTCCATGAATGATTTGAGTGGCATCGATCATCTTGCTGAGGCGCGGGACGCCGGTGTGGTCAGCCTGAAGATCGAGGGGCGACTCAAATCAGTAGAATATGTGCGCAGCACGGTGCGCGCCTACCGGCTGGCCTTGGACGCCCTGAACGCCGAACCCCAACAACGCGAGAGGCTGCTCGCCGAGGCTCAATCCTGCCTGGATGAGTCCATGGGGCGCAAACGCTCGGCTGGCTTTTTCACTGCCGGTACGCAGGACCGGCTGATCGTGCCCCAGCTCTCGGGTAACACCGGCGAGGTGATCGGCCGGGTGGCGCAGCTCGAAACGTCCAAGGGCGGGAGGGTGCGAGGGGCTGCCGCGGTTCGGGTGGAACTAAAGGCCTCGGTTCGGATCGGCGACCGGCTGCGGCTCTACGACCAACGCAGCGATGGGCGCTGGAGTTTCACACTGCGCCGCCTAGAGGCAGGCGGCCGGCCGGTCGAGCAGGCCAGGTCGGGTCAGACGGTGCGCATCCCTCTCATCGGGGTTGAGCTGTCCGGCTTGCGTCAGCCATTCAGTGGCCTGCTTTTCCGAGTCGACGTGGCGGGCCGAACAGGTGCGGGCCGGCAGGTGCAGCGTGTTAAAAGTATCCGTTTTGCCCCGGCCAAGTCGACAGCTATTGACCGGCTCCTTGCCGAACTGAACCCTGCCGAACGAGGTGACAAAAAGGGGTCGCGCAGGGTGAGTACAAATGCGCCGGCAGCCCAACCGCAGTGGTGGGTGCGCATCCCCGGCCCGGAGTTGATCGTGCCGCGGCTGCCGTTCACGGTGGCCCGGTTATTGGTCGACTGCAGCCGGCGCAACGTGGAGCAGTATTTGGCCGGCCGTTGCCGGGCACGGAATCGGCAAGCCCCTTTTGTCTGGGCGCTCCCGCCGGTGATCGCCGAGGAGCGGCTCGCCTGGCACGCGGAGGCAATCAGCCGGCTGCACCAGGCCGGCGAACGAGCCTTTCAAGTTGGCCATATCTCCCAGATAGGCCTGTTCGCCGGCCTGGGCGGCGACCCGGCGGCGGCCGGTTTTGAACTCGCTGGTGATTATTCACTCAACATGGTAAACAGTCCGGCTCTTCAGGAAGGAGCGCGTCAGGGCCTGGCCGGGGTGCAATTCTCTCTGGAGACCGACCGGCCGACCTTGAGAGCGGCCCTGGACGCCTTTGCCCTCGCCAGTCCGGCTGGACAGGCGCGGATGCGGGTTGGCATGCTCGTCTACGGTCGGCCGCCGCTGTTCACCGCCCGGCTGGATGCCCCCCATTTTCAGGGACAGCGATCCCTGGTCAGTTCGCGCGGCGAGCGGTACTATCTCGACCGGGAGGAGGAGGCCCTGTTCGTCCGGCCGCACCAAGCCTTTTCTCTACTCCAGCATGTTGCCGACCTGACCCGGGCCGGTGTGAACTATTTTGTCGTCGATGTCAGCCAAGGCCAGTTGAAGCGCGAATGTGCCGAGGTGACCGCCCTGCTCAGTGGGCGGGGAGCGCTGCCGGAGGTTTTTTCCGGCAACTATGATGGCATCCTGGCGTGAACCACCAGGAAGGTTGACAGGCCAGAGCGCCCGTCGGGGCGAAATCTCCACACACAACCTATGAATAATTCCGAACTCTTCGCGAAAATTCGAATAGTCCTCAAGCCCTACACCAGCAGACTCGTGTTCGCCATGATCGGCACGGTGGCGGTCGGTGGCTTCAACGCCCTGCAGGCTTACATGGTGCAGCCGCTGCTCGACGAGATTTTCTACAAACACAACGTCCGCATGCTTAACCTGCTGCCGCTCGGGCTGCTGTTGGTCTTCTTCGTCAAAGGCCTTTTCTACTTCATGTATTCGTTTCTACTCGAAAAAGTTGGGCAGAGCGTCATCCGAGACCTGCGCAGTCGAGTTTACGCCCACCTGAACGAACTGCCGTTGAGCTTCTTCCACCGGACTCCCGCCGGTGAGTTGATCTCACGGATCATCAACGATGTCAGCCTGCTTCAGGGAGCAGTGTCGCATGCCCTTATCCACCTGCTACGCGACCTCTTTTCGGTGATCGGCCTGCTCGTGGTCATTTTCTATATGGACTGGCGGCTGGCCTTTGTCTCGCTCATCTTCTTGCCCATGGCGGCGGTACCAATCATCGTTTTTGGTAAGAAATTTCGTCGTATTTCAACAAGTTACCAGACGCGTATCGGCGAGGCGACCAGCCAGCTGGCCGAGACCATTGCCGGCATGCGCATTGTCAAAGCCTTCTGCATGGAAGGGGTTGAGAAACAGCGCTTCTCCCGGAAGATGCAGGAGATCATGGATATCCTCATGTCCGAGACTAGGTACCGCTGCCTCGCCCACCCGCTGGTCGAGTTCCTCGGCGGCATCGGCATGGCCCTGATCATCTGGTTCGGCGGCTCACAGGTGCTGCAGGGGAACTCCACCCCCGG
Organism: Desulfobulbus sp.; assembly: GCA_034003445.1. Taxonomy (GTDB): domain Bacteria; phylum Desulfobacterota; class Desulfobulbia; order Desulfobulbales; family Desulfobulbaceae; genus Desulfobulbus. The sequence continues at coordinate 1,181 of JAVEYP010000103.1, read as the reverse complement.
AACCTTCATGGCCTTTCTCACCGCCCTGATCATGCTCTACGAGCCAGTGAAGGGGGTGAGCAAGATCAACGCCACCATTCAGCAGGGTCTGGCCGCGGCGACGCGCATCTTTGCCCTGCTCGACATTCGGCCGGACATCGAAGAGGTCGAGGGGGCCATTGAGTTGGCGCCATTTGCCGAAAGTATCGAGCTGGCCCGGGTTAGCTTTTCTTACGAGCCCGGCCAGCCGGTCCTCCGTGACCTTGACCTGCGGGTACGTAAGGGCGAGGTGCTCGCTGTGGTCGGGTCGAGCGGTGGCGGTAAAACCACTTTAGCCAACCTGATACCCCGGTTCTACGACGTCATTGACGGCGCGCTGCGTATCGACGGGGTCGATATTCGCGGGGTGACCCTGCATTCGCTGCGCCGCCAACTGGCGCTGGTCACCCAGCAGACCATTCTGTTCAACGACACGGTACGCAACAACATCGCCTATGGCAGCGGGGACAGGAGCGAGAAGGAGATTATTGAGGCGGCCCGCGCCGCCTATGCGCTCGATTTCATCCTCGGTCTGCCGCAGGGCTTTGACACAGAGATCGGCGAGAGCGGCTCCCGCCTATCCGGCGGCCAGCAACAGCGGCTCTCCATTGCCCGGGCGCTGCTCAAGGACGCGCCAATCCTCATCCTCGATGAGGCGACCAGTTCGCTTGACACCGAATCGGAGCGCGAGGTGCAGCGGGCCCTGGAAAATCTCATGCAGAACCGTACCACCATTGTCATCGCCCACCGGCTGTCGACCATCAAGAATGCCGACCGCATCATCGTCCTTAAGGAGGGGCGTCTGGTTGAGGAAGGCACGCACACCGAACTGCTTGAACGCGGCGGCGAATACAGCGCCCTCTATAGTCTGCAGTTCGCTGATTGAAGGCGGGGTGGTGGCGGCGTTGAGCACCATAGCGGAGCGTGCCGGCCAGGTGAATAGCTGGCTGCTTCTCTTGCTGGCCTTCTGCCTGCCGATCTCAACCACGGCGGTCACGGTCCTCGCCACGCTGCTACTCGTCGGCTGGCTGATTGAGGGCAACCTCCGCGAAAAATTCCAAGACATCCGGACCAACCCCGTCTGCCTTGCGGGATTCTGTTTCATCGGCGTGCACCTCGTTGGTCTGCTGTGGAGCGAACACCTGCGCACCGGCTGGACTGTG
>JAVEYP010000102.1:0-6529 GCA_034003445.1 Desulfobulbus sp. | reverse complement strand
CTTCATGTTTTCACCTGCCAAGTGAGTTTTTTGGACAGGCGTATATTGATATATTTATACTGAAATTTCAATATATTGATTGTAATTTTAGCCACTTTTTACTGATGGATTTTCACTGATTCAGGTTATTTTTTATAAAAGTTGCTCATAAAATCGATCGTGTTGAGTAACTATTTTTTCTAAAGAAAAGTTTTGCACGGCATTTTTTCTGCCCCCCTTCCCCATGTCGACAAAACGATTCTTCACTATAAGTTGTTTAATTTTTTCTGCTATTTGTTGGCAATTATCAGGTTTAACAACGAATCCAGTCACTCCATCCTCAACAGCTTCACGAGCTCCCCCAACATCGCTACAGACAACCGCTAATCCAGCAGCCATATATTCAATGATAGCATTCGAGAAGCTTTCTGAACTAGAAGTGAGCACACCAACATCCAGGCAACTTAAGATTTCAGGAACATCTAAACGCCTACCAAGAAAGCGCATCGATTCAGTTAGATTCAACGAGCCACACAATTGTTCCAAATCGGCTCTTTCTGAACCTTCTCCAACGATGACAAAACCGACTTGCGGATAGCTTTGAACAACAATATTTACTGCCTTAATAAACACGTCTATAGATTTCACAGGACGAAGATTGGCGACAAGACCAATCAATATAGCATCTTTAGAGAAATTTAATTGCTCTCTGAAAGCTATTCTCTGCTCTTCCGTGCTTTTATAAAAAAAATGGTAGTTCAGCGCATTATAGATAACTACAATTTTATTTTTATTTACTCCTTCAGTTTCCTCCAGCCATGTCGCTGTACTCTTTGAATTAGCTAGGAATTTAGTCACAAAATTATTAATAATTTTGAGAACAAATAAATCTCCTCTTCGATGCCAATACCCTTGATTTCTCCTTGTAGATATAATCGACTTGATTCCACTCAATTTTGCAGCAAGAATACCTACTTTATTCCCATCATTAAAATAAGTTTGTACAATATCAATTTTCTCTTTTTTTAAAAAATTTGAAAAAATTAATAAACGATACCAGCTTATTAAGCTCTTAAATGAATAAAAACCTATATCAGTAGACCTACATCCTGAGAATTCACTTTTCAACCACTTCGAGCTTCTAAGTACACACAGGTACGGTTCAAATCTGGTTCGGTCCAAATTGTCAATCAACAGCAATAATTGTTTCTCAGTTCCAGCGGTTGGTGATTCGATTGTATCGATAACAAAAGCTATTTTGATCAATTTACATCCTGTATGATGATGTCACAGCCAACTTGATAAAGCCCAAACCAAGCCCTGCGTGGATGCAAAAAAAAATACAGGGCAATTGCACGAAATACATCCAATTCTTTCTTATTGAGAGCTTCAATGCGCTCAATAAGAGCACAATGAAATACAAACCAAAGCCAGCAAAAAGAATCTTGCCAATCAATACACCAATGTTCCCCAACAATCCTGCATATACCGGATACAACAAAACTAGCAGCAGGCCTACTGCAAATGCTACGGGAATCAACTGATTCACTGTCAACGCCTTGGGGTGTTTGCGGATAAACCGGAAACGTCCTTCCCCGTAGCGGACCATCTGGCGCCACAATGTTCCCAAGTTCTCCCTGGGATAGTATTGGATTGTCAATTTCGGGCTTGTGTAACATGTCATCCCAGCCCGCTCGACCCGGTAGTTGAATTCAACGTCCTCGCAGGCATCGAATTGTTCATCCACATAGCCGACTTTTTCAAACACATGTCGCGCATAGGCCGCTCCATTACTGACAGGACTACAAAATCCTTCATAATCGCTATAAATGAGGGAGTCGCCGCCATGACCTAATCTGGAACCGCGCGCCAGGGCCACGGCCTGTTGAAAGGGAGTGAGATCGGGCGGGTCGAGCGGCTGGGGACGACCAAGGCAGTCTGCGCCGCTGGTTCTAAAACACTCAGCTACGCTAGTGAGCAAGTGATTATTAGGGATATAGCAGTGGCCGTCTACCACCAGGAAATACTCCCCGCGTCCGTTTTGAAACCCGACATTACGGCCGGCGCTGGACTTGCGCTTGGGGTTGTCGAGCAGCCTGATTTGTGAGTATTGGGCCGAAAGCGCCTGAACAATCTCACGGGTCTTGTCGGTGGACATGCCATCCGCAACCAGGATTTCATACCGATCGGCTGGATACTCTTGCTCAAAAAGTTGACGAAGCGTCTGTTCGATAAAACGGCCTTCATTATAGACCGGCATGACAATGGTTATAAAGGGTTTCAAATCAACCGACCTTGTTGCCGATTAGGCGATTGTACAGCATCAAATATTCAATTAGTTGTCTCTCGTAAGAGAAACAGTCCCTGACAAATTTATAGCCCTTCTCCCCCATACTTGAACGCTTCTTGGTATCCTTGGCAAGGCCTAGCAAATAATCAACGAGCATAGTGACATCGTGGGGTGAATACAGAAAACCTGTTTCTCCATGTTGAACCACCTCCGGTGTCCCGCCTACGCTAGTTGCGATAACAGGTTTATGCCAGGCATAGGCTTCCAGAACGACGTTAGGCAAACCTTCAGTGAGCGATGGCAAGACAAACACATCGACCTCGGGCAGCACGGACAAAAAATCCTTCCTGAATCCGGGTAAAAAAAACCGATCGGACAACGAGTGGTCGGCAATTTTCTTTTCAAGTAGCGTTCGACACGCCCCTTCACCGAAAATACAAAAATACACCTCTGGTCGTTCCTGGGAGATTATGTGCGCAGCCTCAACCAAACTCTGTTGATCCTTTTCTGGACTTAACCTCCCGGCTGAGCAGACAAGAAGAGCGTCGGGCGGGATCCCCAACTCTTCACGAACCGATCTTTTGGCTGGAGGGGGCATTTGCCCTAAATCTATAGCATTGTGGATAACGGAAACTTTATCCGGCGCGACCCCAAGGGGAAGGATTTTCTGTCGCTGCCCCTCTGAGACCGCGACAACGTGTGTGGCCCAGCGAAGGAAAAGCTTGTCTAATTTTTCATACAGTTCAATCTTTCGATTTTCCGCCGTCCATCCCCTGGAAACGGCAACCAGAGGGGTACTTCGGCAGCGCGATGACAACCGACCAAGGACGTTTGCCTTGTAGCCATGGGCGACCAGCAGGCTGACTTCGTTATCCTTTAGGATTGTATATAACTCGAAAATCGCACGAGGGTTCACCGCTCCCGTGGCACGGATACCGGCATATTTGATATTGCATTCTCCAGCCTTGGCGAGAATTTCGTTTTCTTGGCCCTTTTCGAGAAAAGATATGATCAAAGGCTCAAATCCGGTTTCCTTCTCAAGAAGACCTTTGGCATGGTTGATGATTTGCCTTTCTGGCCCCCCGTAGAAATTGGTGGCTATAAGGTGCGCTATCCTCGTAGGCTTCATCGGGGAGTCTTTTTCCATACCTTGTCAGTGCCACCAACCAATCCTTGAACCGCGATTCTGACCAAGCGAAAAACAGTGCCAGGAACACGTAGCAAGAGATTGAACCTTTTTGCGTTCAAACCAAACGAAAGAATTCCAACAAAAAAATATACGCACAGCAAAACTGCGCAGAATGATGACGTGACAAGCAATCCGTACGAAGCAAGTGTGGGACGAAGAAGAACTGTAAGGAAGGAGAGCAGAAAGGCGACGCCGACAGTTAAAAGAATCAACGGTTTACTTAACAACAAGAAGGTGACGCCACTGTCAACCAGCAACCAATGGCGCCGAGCAACTCCTTTCATAATAAGCTTGAAAGCCTCCTTCCGGCCAAAACTCAGATTGCCGGATGCCCATCGCTTACGCTGTACCTCCAGTTGCTGTTGATCGACTGGAAACGGAGAGGCGACTCGCGCCTCTTCGACGAAGGCGGTTTGAAACCCTTTTGCTAACACATTAACACCGTATTCGATATCCTCAGTCACTGAAAATGCATCCCAGGGAACAGCAGCAAGAGCATCTCTGGTCAGGAGCATTCCAGTGCCCCTCAAGAGAACCGCCCACCCTAAACGGGATTTCGGGCTGTAAAAAAAAGCATTCTCCATGTGGTTGCCAACCGCCAATGCATAGGTCATGGGCGAGGCGTCGGGGTTTGCCACTACATAGTTCAATTGAACGGTTTTGAAACCATGTGCCAAAAATGGTGCAAGGGTTGTCAGAGCTTGGGGATCGATCGTACAATCAGCATCAACCACGAGAAAGGCATTAAATGCTTCTTGCAACAGGATGGAGAAGGCATAGGCAAGCGCATACCCCTTGCCTTTTTGGTTGATATCAAACCGTTCAATGACACGGACCCCTTCGGAACGGGCGATATCCGCCGTCTCATCCTGACAATTATCAGCTATTACAATAACTTGAAAACTATCTTTTGGATAATCCAAGGCAAGGCATGACTGCAAAGTATGTGCAATACATTGCGCTTCGTTATGGGCTGGAATGACCACCGCAATACGGCGAAGGATGTCATGCTCAATGGTGGGGAATAGGTTGTTTTTTTTACTGAAGAGACGGGCAAGCAGGAGAAAATAAAAATAGCCGCATGCGAAAATGGAGAAAGCCACAAAAAATGTAGCCAAGCAGGTAATCAATAAAGCCACTGAAAATTGTTCCTCGCCATGGATTGGACAGCTACTGTCGAAAAGGTTTCACTCTTCCAGATAAGCCTATTCTTCAACAGTTAGTGGCCGAAAATTGAAATCCTGCAAAAGACGCCCGAACCTGCCTGCGGTTTGTCGCAACTGGTTGTAATGCCGGAACCGGGAAAGGACTCTGGCCTGGTGCATGCGCGGTTGGTCCGGGTCGAGTTCCCAGGGATGGAGGTAAAAAACGAACGGCTTGCCTTCCTTGCTATTGATGGTGCGCAGGGCATGGCGGGTGAACCAGTAGGGAAACAGGCGGAAATAGCCACCACCTGAAACGGGTATTTTTCGGCCCAGCATGAGGGCGGTGGAAATAGGGTATTCGCACAGACCGTTTGCGTGGCGGTAGGCGAAGCGGGGTGCGTCGGGAATACCGTAGGTGTCGTGGTGGATGGGGAAAATGGAGGAGTCGTAGGTGAAGCCGAGTTCTTTGAGGATATCGATGGCCCAAAGGGAGCGCCCGGTAATTGAATAGCTAGGGGCGCGGTAGCCGAGAACGGGTTCACCAATGATTTTTTCCAGGATGGATTTGACCTTGCCGGTGTCGGCGCGGAAATCCTCCGGTGTCATGTCATACACCTTGCGGTGCCAATAACTGTGGCAACCGATGGGGTGGCCCTGACTGTGGATAGTCTGTACCAGTTGGGGGAACCTGTCGGCGATCCAGCCGACGATGAAAAACGTGGCCCTAGTGTTGTGTTCGGCCAGCAGGCCAAGGACCTTCTCGGTGTTGCGCACTACCCGCTGTTCCATGATGTTCCAGTCTTTGGGGTCGATGAGGTCCTCAAAGGCGGATACTTGGAAGTAGTCCTCCACGTCGATGGTGAGGGAGTTGTTGATAGGCTTCATTTTACGAATGTATGCTATCCGTGGGTGTAGGTCAAACAAAGAAACGGGGCGAGAGGGTTTGGTACTGGTGGGGAAGTTGCTCAAAGAGTTTGAGGTTGGGGGTTATTCGTGAGATTGCTTCGCTGCGCTCGCAAAGACGGGACGGTGTGTGGTTGCGGATGATTGCTTCGCTGCGCTCGCAAAGACGGGGTGGCGTGTGGTTGCGGGAGATTGCTTCGCTGCGTTCGCAAGGACGGGAAACCCGGTGGCCGGAGGAGGCAATTGCCGTTGGAGTGGCGGGCCATGGCTGTGCGAGAGGCACGGTTGGGTTCTTATAGGACGTCATCCTGGTTTAAGGACGCCGCCATCATAGGGGATTCATTGCGACGGGCGCAGCGACGTGGCAACCTCTTCTCCTTCGGCACGGCCAAGACCACCGCGCGCGTCATTGCGAGGAGCGCAGCGACGCGGCAACCTTCTTTGTACATTAGCCCTTTTTCTTTACTGTAGTTACGTGCTTTCTTCGTTTATCCGAAGTTGAGATTGCTTCGCTGCGCTCGCAAAGACGGGGTGGCGTGTGGTTGCGGGAGATTGCTTCGCTGCGCTCGCAAGGACGGGGTTGTGTGTGGTTGCGGGAGATTGCTTCGCTGCGCTCGCAAGGGCGGGGTCTTTTGGATGGTGGTAAAAGATGGCTTCGTTGCGCCCACAATGATGGGATCTTCTGGATGGTGGCGAAAGATGGCCTCGCTGCGTCCACAATGACGGAGAACCCGGTGGCCGGAGGAGGCAATTACCATTGGAGTGGCGGGCCATGGCTGAGCAAGAGGCACGGTTGGGTTCTTGTAGGACGTCATCATGGTTTAAGGACGCCGCCATCATAGGGGATTCATTGCGACGGGCGCAGCGACGTGGCAACCTCTTCTCCTTCGGCACGACCAAGACCACCGCGCGCGTCATTGCGAGGAGCGCAGCGACGCGGCAACCTTCTTTGTACATTAGCCCTTTTTCTTTACTGTAGTTACGTGCTTTCTTCGTTTATCCGAAGTTGAGATTGCTTCGCTG
>JAVEYP010000101.1:0-6556 GCA_034003445.1 Desulfobulbus sp. | reverse complement strand
CACCCTCTTCCACGTGGTGCTCGACTTTCGACGCTATTTCCGCAAGTCGACCAATTTGGCCGGTACCTATACCCACTCCGGTTCAGCTGGACCGGGCGGCGGCGTGATCCACATTCATAACATTTCGCGCATCGGTGTTGGTTTCACGGTCTCAGGCCAGCACCGGATTGAGCCCGGCCAGAAACTGCAGATCGAGTGCCAGCTCAGCGACCGCAACCAGACCGTCGTGAAAAAGCAGGCAACGGTCCGCACGGTGCAGGAAAACACCATCGGCTGCGAATTTGCCGGCAGTGGTGACCTTGACAAGGCCCTGGGTTTCTTTCTCCAGGGCTGACCACACCGCCTGCTACCCTTCTTTCTCTCCCTCCTCCCGTTGGGCCAGCACGTTGCGGCCGTCCAAGGTCGTGGTGAGCATGGCCTGCGCCCGCTCAAGCAGCGGCGTCAGGGACTCCGCCCGCAGGGCGCTGACGCCCACCCCCTCCTCCGCTCTCAGCTGTGCCCGCTGCTCCGGTTCCAGCCGGTCGACCTTGTTGAACACCTTGAGGCAGGGAATCTCGTCCAATCCCAGTTCTGCCAGCAGTCCCTCCACCACGGCCACCTGCTGTTGCCAGGCCGGGTTGGCCGCGTCGATCACGTGCAGGAGCAGGTCCGCCTCGAACAGTTCCTCCAAGGTCGACTCAAAGGCCTTGAGCAAGTCAGCAGGCAGGTTACGGATAAAGCCAACCGTATCGGTGATGATCACCTCCATATCCTGGGGAAAACGGAGGCGGCGGCTGGTCGGGTCAAGGGTAGCAAACAGCAGGTCCTCTGCCTGGATGTCGCTTTTGGTAAGCGTGTTGAGCAAGGTCGACTTCCCGGCGTTGGTGTAGCCGACCAGGGAGATGACCGGCACGTCGCGCTTGCGTCGCCGGCTGCGGCGGTGGTAGCGCTGCGCGCCCACATTCTTGAGTTCCTTGCCAAGCCGGGTGATGCGGTCGTTGATGCGCCGCTTATCGATCTCCAGCCGGGTCTCGCCCGGGCCGCGCGCACCAATGCCTCCGCTGAGGCGCGACAGGGCGTCGTCGCGGGTGGTCAGCATGGGCAGCAGGTACTTGAGCTGAGCCATCTCGATCTGCAGCTTGCCCTCACGTGAGCGGGCCCGGCTGGCAAAGATATCCAGGATCAGCTGGGTGCGGTCGATCACCCGCAGGTCGGTGTGGTCAGTGACCGAACGGATCTGCGATGGGCTCAGTTCCTGGTCAAAGAGGAGCAGGTTGGCCCCGAGCCGCAGACTCAAGAGCATGATCTCCACCAGCTTGCCGCGGCCGAGAATGAAGCGCGGGTGCAGCTGCTTGCGCCGCTGGATCACCTCGGCAAGCACCTCGACCCCGGCTGAACGGGCGAGTTCGAGCAACTCGGCCATGGACTCCTCGGCCTGGGTCCGCGAACCAGTGGAGACACTGATAAGGATGGCCCGGTCTCGGCCGCGGTCAACCTCGCGGATCGGTCGCTCCCGGCTGAATTCGTTTTCCAGGGCCTCGATCAGCTCGATGCAGGACTGCTGCTGATTGGCCGGGTGGACAGGGGTGAGTTCAGCCCAGTCACGGCCGTCAATCTGGCGGGGGATGAGGTGAACGGCGTGCAGCAGCTCGGGCAGGCCGTCGCGAACGGTGAGGACGCCCATCAGGTCCAGCCGCAGACAGGCCAGGTCCATGATGTCTTCTTCAGTAACCGCGCCACGGCCAAGCACGGTGTGCACGCAGCGCAGGCCGCTCAGCCGGCCGCCGGCCGCGCCGGCCCCCGTCACTGCCGGGATGGTGATGCGATCGTAATCGCCGACGATCACGCTTTCAATCTGGCCGGAACGGTGGATGAGCAGGCCGACCTGGCGGTTCAATTCGGTCGAGACAGCGGCGAGCGAGCGGGCCGTCTCCCGGCCGATCATCTCCTCGGGCGACACCCGTTTCTGCGCCAAGCGCTCCAGATCACGGAGCTGTTTGGGCTTAAGCCCGTTGGTATTTCCGGTGACCGCAGCGATGGCCGCCTCCTTTCAAATAGATGAGCAGGTTCAACAGGGCGCGCTACCCGGAGTGCGCGGGAAAGGAATCACATCGCGGATGTTTTGCATACCGGTCACGAACTGCACCAGCCGCTCAAAGCCCAGCCCAAAACCGGCATGGGGTGCGCTGCCGTAGCGCCGCAGGTCGAGATACCAGGCGTACTGCGCCAGGTCGAGCCCGGCCGCGGTCATCCGCTCGGCGAGAACATCCAGGCGCTCCTCGCGCTGGCTGCCGCCCACCAATTCACCGATACCTGCCACGAGGATGTCCATAGCTGCCACAGTGCGTCCGCCGTCATCGACGCGCATGTAAAACGGCTTAATATCGATGGGATAGTTGGTGACGATCACCGGCGCCCGGACCGCCTCCTCGCAGAGAAAACGCTCGTGCTCGGCCTGCAGGTCCATGCCCCAGCGCACCGGGAAGGTGAAGTCGCGGCCCGAGCGTTCCAGTTCGTGGATCGCCTCAGTGTAGGTGAGGTGGACAAACGGCTGGTCGCGGACTTGCCCGAGCCGGTCGATCAACCCCTTGGCCACGAACCGGTCGAACAGCGCCAGGTCCTCGGCACATGCAGAGAGCGCCGCTTCGACCAGGTAGCGGATGAACGCCTCCGCCACCTGCATGTCCCCGGCCAAATCGCAGAAGGCCATCTCCGGCTCAACCATCCAGAATTCGGCCAAATGCCGGCTGGTGTTCGAGTTCTCCGCCCGGAAGGTCGGCCCAAAGGTGTACACCCGGCCGTGTGACAGGGCAAAGATCTCGGCCTGCAGTTGGCCGCTCACTGTCAGCCCAGCATGGCTGCCGAAGAAATCAGCGGCAATCGGGTCGGGCCTCTGCAGGGCGGCCGGTTCCAGGGCTGTGACGGTGAACATCTCGCCAGCACCCTCGCAGTCTGAAGTGGTGATCACCGGTGTGTGCACCTGCAAAAAGCCCTGTTCGTGGAAAAAACGGTGAACCGCAAAGCTGAGCACGCTGCGCACTCGGGCAACGGCACCGAGGGCGTTGGTGCGGGGGCGAAGGTGGGGGATGGAGCGAAGAAATTCGAAACTATGACGTTTTTTCTGCAGCGGGTAGGTTTCCGGATCGGCCGGGCCAAGCACGGTGACCGCGCTGGCCTGCACCTCCACGGCCTGGCCGCTGGCCGGCGAGGCGACCAACTTACCCTGGATGGACAATGCCGCGCCGGTGGCGAGTTTGCGGATCTCGCTCTCGTAGTTGGCCAAGGTGTTCTCCACGATCACCTGCAGGCTGGCCAGGCAGGAGCCGTCGTTCACTTCAAGAAAGCTAAGACCGCCGGAATCACGGCGGGTACGCAGCCAACCGCTGATGTTCACTGGACGGCCTACCAACTGCTCACGCAGGATGTCAACAACCCGTGTCGATCCCATTGTTCTTTCGTCTCCCGAACCTGTCGCCACAATCAACTGTGCAGTGCCCCCTCGTCATCCTCGCGCAGACCGATAACCACAATACCGGCCTTGTCTGCGGCGCGGACCATGGCCGCTTGATCAAAGAGCAGCGACTGGCCCGCCTCCACGGCCAGCACCGCACCTTTGACCGCGGCCAGGGTGGCGATGGTCTTCTCCCCGGTAGCCGGTAGGTCGAAGCGAAAATCCTGATCCGGCTTCTTTAACTTGACCACCACCGCCCCGGAACCGGCCAGTTCGCCGCCCCGTTGGATGGCCGCGTCCGTGCCCTCGATGGCCTCCACCGCAAGGACGCTGCGATCGCGTACCACCACGCACTGGCCAATATCCAGGCGACCCACGGCGCGAGCGATGGACCAGCCAAAGCGGATGTCCTCCATCTGGCCGGAGGTAGGTTTTTTCCGGGTTAGAAGGCCCTCTGGAAAAAACAGGTGGTCGAGGTAGCAGGTGGAGGCGATCACCCGGATGCCTTCTTCTTCCAGGGTCTGGGCCACAGCGCGAAGAATGGCGTCATCGAGGCGGATGTCGATTTTATTCCACAGGGTCAAGCCCTTGAAGTCGGGGAGTACATCGCGGAAGATGCGGGTCTTGGTAATGGTGCCGGCTAAGACTGTCTCAGTGACGCCTTGCTGACGAAAATACTTAATGATTCTGCCGAGTTGGCCGAGTTTGACCCAGCAGATGACATCTGCTTGCTGTTCAAGTTCGGGCAGGGTCTCGCCCAAATGCGCGACCGCGACCACACGCCGACCCCGTGTCCTGGCAGCCTCGGCGAGCAATAGCGGGAACTGCCCCCCGCCAGCGATCAGGCCAATGGGCGATTGCACTTCGGGCTCAGTCATCAATGGTCCGTTTGACCACCCCGCGTTTGCTGGAATGAAAGAAATCAACCATCAGCTGGACCTCGACACAGTCCTGCATCTCCTCCTGCAGCAGGGCCAGCGAATCTTTGAGCAGAAGGTGGGGTGAGCGGAACAGGATTTTGAAGGCCTCTTCCAGTTTCTTGATCATTTCCCGGGCCATGCCGGCACGACGCAGGCCAATCTTGTTGATACCAGCAATGCGCATCTGGTTGCGCGTTCCTTCCATGATCACATAGGGCGGGACGTCCAGAGAGATGCCGGACATGCCACCGATAAAGGCATAGTCGCCGATTCGGCAAAACTGCTGCACCGCCACCAGGCCGCCGACGTTGGCATGTTTGCCAAGCTCCACGTGACCCGCCAGGGTGGCAACGTTCGCCATGGTAACGTGGTCGGCGAGCAAGCAGTCGTGGGCGATGTGGCAGTAGGCCATAATCATGTTCCGGTTGCCGATCTGGGTTTTCTGGCCGGCTTTGGCGGTGGCCCGGTGGATGGAGACATACTCGCGGATCTGGTTGCCATCGCCAATGATCAATTCGGTCGGCTCACCGTTATAGTGGATATCCTGCGGCGGCGCGCCGATGGAGCAGAACGGGCCGATGGTGTTGTCAGCGCCGATGGTGGTATGGCCGGAGATCACCGTATGGGTGCCGATGCGGCTCTGCGGGCCGATGCGTACCGGCCCATCGATAATGACATAGGGTTCGATGATCACCGAGCTGTCAAGCTGAGCCTTGGGGTCGATAACCGCGGTGGGATGGATGCTCATTAGCGAGGCACTCCTTGTGTGTGTATGCACGTGGCGGCGAGGCGGCGGTCAGGCGAAGCTGGCCATCAGCTCGGCCTCAGCGACCAGTTGGTCATCTACATAGGCCTTGCCGGCCATTTTGGTAATCTTACCCTTCTGCTTGACCGTCTCCAACTTGTAGAGCAATTGGTCGCCCGGCCGGACCACCCGGCGAAAGCGTGCCTTGTCTACACCCGCGAAATACACCAAGCGGCCGATCATCGACGGGTCGGACAGGCAGGCGAGCAATCCACCGGTCTGGGCCAGTCCCTCGAGGATGATCACCCCGGGCATCACCGGCTCGCCGGGAAAATGGCCCTGGAAAAACGGTTCACTGATCGTGACGTTTTTCAGACCGGTCGCGGTTTTCCCTCTCTCTAAGGCAATGATGCGTTCAACAAAAAGAAAGGGATAGCGATGCGGCAGGATGGCCATAATCGCCTTGACATCAAGCGGCAGTTGGATTTCCGGTGTTGTCATTGTTTGTCTCCGTGCGGTTGGATCGGTTGTTCGAGAAGTGCGCTCAGTCGGTCGACCTCGCGGCGCAGACGGCGTGACTCCTTGACAAGTTCCGGGAGGCGGCTGAAGGCGGCTGAGGCGCGCCTCCAGGCCTTTGCGTCGATGGCCGGGGTACCGCCGACGACCGCTCCGGCCGGCTGGTCGTTATGGATGCCGCCCTTGGCCGCCACCATCACCCGGTCGCCAATCTTGAGGTGTCCGGCGACCCCGGCCTTGGCGCCGAGCACCACGTTGCGGCCGAGCGTTGTGCTGCCGGCAATGCCGGTCTGGGCCACGAGGATGGAGTTCTCGCCGATGACCACATTGTGGCCAACCATGACTAGGTTGTCGATCTTCACTCCGGCCTTTATCCAGGTGGTGCCAAAGGCGGCCCGGTCCACGCAGGAGTTCGCGCCAATCTCCACATCGTCATCGATGTGCACAGTGCCGACCTGTGGTTTCCGGTAATGGCGGCCGTTACGGTCGGTGACAAAGCCGAAACCATCGCTGCCGATCACCGCGCCGTGGTGGAGAATCACTCGGCAGCCGATGGCACACCGCTCCGCCACGGCCACGTTGGCGTGGATAACGGTGTCGTCGCCGATGGTGGTGTCACGGCCAATCACCACCCCGGGGTGGATGATGACCCGCTCGCCGAGTACCACCCGGTCGCCCAGGCAGACCAGCGGACCGACAGTCACCTGTGCGGGGATGGTACAGTCGCAGCCGATCACTGCGCTCGGGTGCACTCCGCGGGCTGCGAAGAGTCGGTGGAGCAGGAGGGCATGGATGCGGGCGGCGGCCAGCGCGGGCTCGTCGGTGACAATAGCCGGGAGGGGTAGCGGCCCGCAGCCGGGCGGGACAATGCAGGCACTGGCCCGGCATCCCTCTAACAAAGGGAGCTGTTTGGCGTCGAGAAGGAAGGTGATTTCACCGGGACCG
>JAVEYP010000100.1:0-6561 GCA_034003445.1 Desulfobulbus sp. | reverse complement strand
CGGGGACTTCGGCACTGCCGACATCCTGTCCAGGGCCAAGAACACCAGCGTCGGCGGCCTGGTCGAGGCCGGCATCGTCGAATCCAAGGGGGGCAAGGTCCGGTTGCTCAAGCCTGACGAACTGGACCCGGAATGGGACCCGACGCAGGATGGCCGGCTCACCGCCTGGGAGATGGTCCACCACCTGATCCGCGCCCTGGAGAGCGGCGGCGACCAGCAGGCCGCGGTCCTTGCCGGCCGGCTCGGCGGCCAGGTCGAGGTGGCCCGGGAACTCTGCTACCGCCTGTACACCCTGTGCGAGCGGCGCAAGCGGGCCGCCGAGGCGCTCAGTTACAACGGCCTGGTGCGAAGCTTTCCCGGGATCCTGCAATTGGCAGGGGAACAGGCCGCGGCCGCGCCCACCACCCCGCAACAGACCTCCCTCATCTAAGGAGCAGTCATGGCCATCACCAATCACGAACGGGTCGGCAAGATGCTCGACCTGCTGCGCAGCGGCCTCGGCCCCTTTGCCGAACGTGAATTCAGAAACGTCTACGCGGACCAGGTGGAAGAGAAGATCGCCCAGGTGCTCGGCGACGACCGGATCAACAACGGCAAGCCCATGGCCGAGTGGGATGTGGCCCTGCTGCTCAAGCTGATGTGGGATTCCTGGAACGCGGTGTTCCGCCTGACGCTTGGGCACAGCGAGCGCAGCCTGGTCAGCGAGATGCGCGCGCACCGCAACAGGTGGGCGCACCAGGAGGCCTTTTCCAGCGACGACACCTACCGGGCCATGGACTCGGCCGGCCGACAGCTGACCGCGGTGTCGGCCCCCCAGGCGGACGAGATCGAGAAGATGAAGATGGAGCTGCTGCGTCTGCGCTTCGACGAGCAGGTGCGCAGCGAAAAGCGCAAGACCGCCGGCTCCACCATCGAGAGCGGGGCCGCCGGCCATCTCAAGCCCTGGCGGGAGGTGGTGGTGCCGCACAAGGATGTGGCCAGCGGCCGCTACCAGCAGGCCGAGTTCGCCGCGGATCTTTGGCAGGTGCACCTCGGCGAGGGGAGCGACGAGTACCGCAACCCGGTGGAGTTCTACCGCCGCACCTTCCTCACCGAGAGTCTGAGGAACATGCTGATCGGCGCGGTGCTGCGCCTGACCGGTCAGGGCGGCGACCCGGTGGTGCAGCTGCAGACCAACTTCGGCGGCGGCAAGACCCACTCCATGCTGGCTCTGTACCACCTCTTTTCCGGCATCAGCCCCACCGAACTGGCCGGGGTGGACACGGTGCTGCTCGAGACCGGGGTGACCAGCCTGCCCACGGTGCGGCGGGTGGTACTGGTGGGCAACAAGATCTCGCCCGGCAACCCCACGGTCAAGCCGGACGGCACGGTCGTCCATACCCTCTGGGGCGAGCTGGCCTGGCAGCTGGGCGGTCGGCCGGCCTACGAGCGCATCCGCCAGGACGACGAGCGGGCCACCAGCCCGGGCGACGCGCTGCGGGAGCTGTTCCGGGAGCATGGCCCCTGCCTGGTGCTGATCGACGAGTGGGTCGCCTACGCGCGCCAGCTGCACGACGAGAGCGATCTGCCGGCGGGAGGCTTCGAGACCCAGTTCAGCTTCGCCCAGGTGCTGACCGAGTCGGCCAAGCTGGCGGGCAACTGCCTCTTGGTGATCAGCCTGCCGGCTTCGGACACGGCCGGTTCGCCGCATACCCGGGCCGACGATGTCGAGGTGGGCGGCCAGCGCGGCCGCGAGGCCCTGGACCGGCTGCGCAACGTGGTCGGCCGGGTGGAGTCATCCTGGCGGCCGGCCAGCGCCGAGGAGGGGTTCGAGATCGTCCGCCGGCGACTGTTTGAAACGCTTGCCGATCCGGCCCAGTTCAAGGACCGGGACGTGGTGGCGCGCAGCTTTGCCGACCTCTACCGGACCCAGTCGGCCGAGTTCCCGCCCGAATGCCGCGATGCCGGTTATGAGGGACGGATCAAGGCGGCCTACCCGATCCACCCTGAGGTGTTCGACCGATTGTACAACGACTGGTCGACCCTGGTGAAGTTCCAGCGGACGCGCGGCGTTCTGCGCCTGATGGCCGCGGTCATCCACAGCCTGTGGGAGAAGGGGGACCGCAACCCGCTGATCATGCCGGCGCACATCCCCATCGACGACCCGCGGGTGCAGTTTGAGCTGACCCGCTACCTGTCCGACAACTGGGTGCCGGTCATTGAGAAGGATGTCGACGGACCGAACTCCCTGCCCCTGCGGGTGGATGGGGAGGTGCCCAACCTGGGCAGGTACGCGGCTTGCCGGCGGGTGGCGCGGACCATCTACCTGGGCTCGGCGCCGCTCACCGAGGCGGCGCACCGGGGCGTGGAAGACCGACGGGTGAAGCTGGGCTGCGTTCTGCCCGGAGAGAATCCGCCCATTTTCGGCGATGCCCTGCGACGGCTGGCCAGCGTGGCCACCTACCTGTACCAGGACGGGCAGCGGTACTGGTACGCAACCCAGCCGACCGTCACCAAACTGGCCGACGACCGGGCCGAGCAGCTCAAGCGGGACGCGGATAAGGTCACCCGGGAGATGCACCGGCGACTGCGGGCGGACCTCGACGCCCACCACGGGGAGTTCAGCCGCATCCACGCCATGCCCCAGTCCGGGCAGGACGTGCCCGATGACCTGGACGCGCGCCTGGTGGTCCTGGGCAGCGAATATTCCTACAGCCGGGAGGCGGACTGTCCGGCGGAGCTGGCGGCGAAGGCCATCCTCGAATCACGGGGCGCCGCGCCGCGGCTCTACCGCAACACCCTGGTGTTTCTCGCTGCGGACCGGACGCGGCTGCAGGACCTGGACGAGGCAGTGCGCAAGTACCTGGCCTGGGAGTCGATCCTGGCCGAAAAGGTGACGCCGCTGAACCTGGACCCGCAGCAGGTGCAGCAGGCCGAGACGCAGAAGGCCATGGCGGACAGCGCCGTCAAGGCCCGGCTGCCGGAGACCTACCAGTGGCTGCTGGTGCCGGTGCAGAAGGATCGGAACCCGGCCGCGCCCATCGAGTGGCAGGCCTTCCGGCTCACCGGCCAGGATGCGCTGGCGGTGCGGGCGAGCAAGAAGCTGAAGAACGACGAACTGCTGGTGACCGCCTACGCGCCGACCCTGCTGCGTATGGAACTGGACCGCATCCCGTTGTGGCGGGGTGATCATGTGGCGGTCCGGCAGCTGGTCGAGGACTATGGCCGCTACCTCTACCTGCCGCGGTTGCGGGGGCCGGCGGTACTGATCAGTGCCCTCCAGGCCGGCCTGGCGCTGATGACCTGGGTGAACGACTCCTTTGCCTACGCGGACAGCTACGACGAAGAGGCGGGTCGCTACCGCGGGCTGCGGGTGATGCAACTGGCGCCGCTGAACGGCGAGGATGCCCAGGGGTTGCTGGTGCAGCCGGCCGCGGCCAAGGCGCAGGTGGCGTTGGAGCGGGCCGCGCAGGTGGGTGCAGTGGAAACAGGGAAGACGCCGGTGGGACAGGTGGGGGGAACGACCGCGGACCCCGGGCCGAGCGGGGACGGAGGCGGCGCGCCCGGCCCGGAGGATGCCGGGCTGGCCCTGCCGAGGCGGTTCCACGGGACCGTGAGCCTCGACCCCACCCGGGTGGGCCGCGACGCCGGCAGGATCGCCGAGGAGGTGATCGCCCACCTGTCCGGCCTGGTCGGCGCCAGGGTCAAGGTGACCCTGGAGGTGGAGGCCGAGGTGCCGGCAGGAGTACCGGAACAGGTGGTGCGCATCGTCACCGAGAACGGCCGCACCCTGAAGTTCATCAGCCAGGGGTTCGAGCGGGAGTAGCGCTCGAGCAGCGGGACTGCAGGATTGCCGCGACGGGGTCGTCTCGGCCGGACCGGGAACAGTTGGCCGGTGGCAATGAGGGGCTGTCCCTATAGGATATAGACCGGTATAGACTCTGCTGCTTGGAGCGGAGGAAGTATGCTCATGGGTAACAATCTGTCAAGCCACCGGCTTTGCCAGTGGTCACTGACTCGTGCGATGAGTGGTCTCACGGTTGCTCGGATCGAGAACTGGACAGCTGCGTCGTTCATTGACTCGACCCATATGGCGTCGCCGATTCAGCCTTCTTGCGGCACAACGTACGGCTCACCGGACCCGCGCTGTTTGCGGGGGCCGAGTGCAGCCGGTGGTTAGAAAAATTCTATTATTTATCTTCTAGCGTAGATTTGTGTACTCATTAAAACAATAGAACAAAATTGAATAACGTCAGACAAACATCTTAGTGAATATACAGCTCTACCCCATTCTCCATCACTACTGTCGTTTGCGTTTTCCCACTGATGGACTTGCAAGTATCCGGAACTGTTTATTTTCAACAAGTAAGCAACGTGATGATATTTGTTTACATCAATAGAGAACTCAATACCTGTGCCTTCAACAATCAAGTCGTTATCCTTGGCGACTAGTTTAATAATTTCAACATAATCATTTATTTTCATCATTTTATCTCCTCAGACTTGCTTGATGTTGTTTAGAAAAACCTTTCTTATTTAGTCCTGAATCAGTGAGGCCTTAGCTCAGTCTGGTGCTACCCGGTCTGGCGCCGGCAATTTTGGGGGTCTTCAGTTCCCCGTATCCTGTTCCAGCTGCACGCTACGGCGACATTGGCGTCTCGTTCATTGAAATTTCAGTAAAATTCTGCCCAAAGGGCACACTGCTCCTGTCGTTGGTCGTTCTGTCCCTGCCAGTTGCGGTCAGCGGGCCGGTACAAGCTGGCCGTACACCCCCTGGAAGGCGGCAAACATTGGGCAGTGGCGGCTGAAGCGCAGGATAAGCCGCCGGCCGGTACTGATCAGCCGGCCTGCCAGGTAGATCAGTTCCTGGATCACCGTGCGGATACGGCGGCGTTTGGCCGGATGGCGGATCGGCGCGAACTGGCCGAGCAGTCCCATCTGGCCGATGGCCCGGAGGATGTTATAGGCAAAAGCGCCCAGCGCCATGACCAGGGCGTTGGTGGCGAACTTGCCGCTGGGCAGCCGCTCCAGGTCCAGATCGGTCTTGAACTCGCTGTGGAACTGCTCCGAGGTGGCATGGTCCCGGTACAGGGCGATCACCTGCTCGGGCTCCATGTCCAGGTCGGTCCACCAGCCTTCCAGGGTAATATCCGGGGTGAGCAGCAACTGCCCGTGCCGGTCGGTGGTCCGCTCGATCACGCGCACGATCCGCTTGCAGGGGTAAACCGACCCATTGACCTGCATGGGCTCGTCGACCACAAGCAGGCCGACGCGCTTGCCGGCCCGGGGCGTGGTGACCTTGCCTTCGCTGAACACCCGGTCGCGCCAGGCCAGCACGTTGCTCTTGCGCGGGTTCCACTTGATAAGGAAGCGCACCTTTTCGGCTGCGGCGAGCACTTGCCGGGTTTCCTCCGCGTCGTGCGCCGAGTCCAGGCGGACCACAATCTCCTGCTCGATGAGCGTATGCGCCGCCTTGATCACCCGCTGGATGAACACCACGAACCCAGCCTGGCCGTGCTGGCTGCCCGGGCGAAGTTCGACTTCCAGGCACCAGCCCTCCATGCCCAGGTAGGCGGCGATGGGCGCATAGCCGTCGAAGTTCTTGTAAGTGCGGCTCACGCCTTCCTTGCGGGTGTTCGAGTTGTCCTGGGGAAACACGTCCACGTCCAGGGGCACAAGGCCATCGGCATAGCCCGAGACCTTGACGCCGAGCTGCTTGAGCATGGTCCGGGAGCTGCGAACGACCAGCGGGACCAGGCCGGCTGCGGCCCCCTCGTCAAGCCGCTGCCGCAAGCGTTCCGCCGAGGGCAGCCGGCCGATGCCCAGGGACTGCTTGAAATACTCGTCGTCCCGCATGCCGGTGATGGCTTGGAAATCGCTCTTGCCCAGGCACAACAGCCCCAGATAGCTGCGCAGAATGTCGATTTCCGCGATCTGGCCGCTGCTTCCGGCCAGGCGGCCCACCTGCCGCCCCAGGTCGCTGTAGCGGTTGATGCAGGCGCCGATCAGCGCCAGGCCGGAGTGGCTGGTGTAGAATTCGTCGTTGCTCTGCTCAAGAATGAGTCGCTTCATGTTTTCACCTGTCAAGTGAGTTTTTTGGACAGGTGTATATTGCAAAATATTTACTGAAATTTCAATATATTGATTGTAATTTTGGTCAGTTTTTACTGATAGATTTTCACTGAATCAGGTAGTTATTCACCACGCAAGGAGACAAGGCTATGAGTGGAACAAATGATAATGGTTCATCGACAAAAAATGATGAACCTACTGATTCCGATAAAATACGCCGAGACATCGCGCGGGCCGAGCAGGAGATGGCTCGGACGGTTGACGAAATAGGTGATCGTATTAAAGAAAAAATGGACTGGCAACAGTATGTTAAGGACACTCCGTATCTTGCTTTGGGTGTTGCCGCAGGTCTCGGTTATCTGGTATCAGGAATGTTTATTGAAAAAAAATCATCGTTGGATCGACTTATTGACGAGGTCCGCGATACCGCTGGCAGTCTAACCGTTCAATCAGCGACGCCGGGAATAATTCAAGCCACTGTCCTAGGCATAGCTTCAAAAGCGGCAGTTA
>JAVEYP010000099.1:0-6563 GCA_034003445.1 Desulfobulbus sp. | reverse complement strand
GGGCCCGCAGGACGGGTCGAAAGATGATCGAAAACGGTCGGGTTCCAACTGGCTCCTGTCTCTCGTTGGCTGAATCATAGCGGTAAAGTGGTCGCTAGGCGCATAATCAGATTATTCGAGGGTCCCTTAAGTTGTCGTCGGACTTAATGTTCCTCCGCGCCAGCTCTACTTAGTGAGCGCTCGTCTTTGAGAGCAAGTTGAGAACGGCGACGCCGCTGACAATAAGACCCATGCCAACAAAGGCCCAAACGTCCAGCTTTTGTCCGTAAAAAAAAAACCAGGCAATGCCTGCTACCAGCACGATTCCAAGCCCAGACCAGACGGCATAAGCGATTCCTAACGGAATGGATTTTAACGCAAGGGAAAGGAAGTAGAAAGCGAGAGCGTAGCCAACCACGACAATGATGGATGGCACAAACTTAGTGAAGCCTACGCTTGACTTGAGGGCCGAAGTTGCGACGACCTCTCCAAGAATTGCCACTGATCCGAGTAGCCAACTGCGCATAGGATTCTCTCCGCCAGAAATTGAACAGAATGATGTGTGGTTCTGACCGGGATAAATAGCCGGTCGCTCCCGCTTTGGCCGGGATGAGGTTTTAAAACTTGCCAAATTCGATCCAGGCCGGCCTTTTTCTTCTGCCAGGGCGAAAATCCGATCTGAGTCGCTGCTTTTCACCAGAGAAACCGATGAACACCCTGTTTGTAGCGCGGCGTTATCCGTCCCGCGTACCGATACTTTTTCGACAGGCGCCTGATCTTTGCCAATGAGTCGATTGCCCGTCAGCCGTTAATCATACCTGGGGCAGAACGGCTTTTGAAATCCATGGGCAACCATCCGTAAAATCACCTCCATGGAGGGCGCGATGAACGTATGGAAATAATGGCGTATTCGCTCCCACAACGCCCTTTTGCTGCCCACATTCCTCCAAGTCGCCTGAAAGAACGGGCAACAAAGCTGCTGCACTTGGTCTACTAAAAAGACCAGCAGCATCAGATGCATGAAAACCGCACTCAGATGTTTCTTGCCCAGGCCGTAGTTGTGACCGAGGTTGTCGCCTTGGTTTTTGAGGGCGTTGAAGGTCTCGTTCTCAATCCGCCAGCGGGCTCGGCCGCAGCGCATGACCTCCATGGCGTTGCCCGGGGTGATCTCAAGATCGGTGACCCAACTGAAGCGATTGAGGATGACCATCCCCTCGCCGTTGACCACCACCTCCCAGTACTCAAGGAAGTTGACCTGCAACTCATCTTGGCTGGCCTTGTTGAAAGGCACGGAGTTGATGAAGCGCAAACAGTGTCGTCTGTTCGTCTTCTCAGTGTCGGGCAGCACCAGGTCAGTGACCTCTTCCCGTCCGTCCGCGTCGTTGACCTGATTGAACAAGAAGGCGTGATCACCGGGCTTGGCCGAGAGGATACACCGAAGATCATGGTCCATCAGATCCTTGATGTGCGGGGCGTTGGCGCTCAGGCCATTTTCGGTACCGATGATCTTCAGGTGCGGATGCTCACGGCGGAAATCGGCAAGAAACATCTGGTGGCGTTGCGTTCGCAATCATTTTTAGTGGAGCCATCCTGCCGCCGGATTGGTTCCGGACAGAATGGCAACACCTCATTGCAGTCCGGCGCAACAAGGGCTCCGGTCACCATCTGCAGATGGTATTCAATGTGCCGTTGCGCTTCTCTTTGGTCAAACAATAATCGAAGCCGATATTCTGCGGAACTGTAAATGCCGGTCCCGTCAATTGCCAGCAGCAGATAATCGCCGAAACAGGTCATTTTTTGGAGAACCTTACCCCCAGCGGGATCGAAGCATTAGCGGCTCGATGATCGCACACCTCGTCAAAATCCTTGCGGATGTTGACGAACAGGGCATCGGCGTTGAGATGAGCACGCATTTTGATTGTGCGCATTGTCTGGCCTGATTGACGATGACGGTTGAGGCAGTTTTTGAGGGCCGACATGGCTCGCTTCTTAGCAATTAATTGATATTGCTAAAAAAACGAACAGCCCTCTGTGCGCTGTCAAGCGAAAAGCGCACGTGTTTGCAAGGTTTTATATGTATAAAACAGTAGATTACAAAAAAACGACCCCTGCATACTTGCCGGAAAAGTCTGCGGATTCCCCTGCTGACTTCCAGGCTACTACTGGGCTACCGGGCATCGCGGGAGTTACTCACTACATGGTTTGCTCATCCTCATCGGTCTGGCCCGCTGTATAGCCATGGTTATCGTTTGGAACGATCTTCCGGATGGAGACCGCGAATACTGTGCAGGTCTGGTGGCCTTCAATTCCATTTTCCAGTTGTTGTTGTTCTTCTTTTACGCCCGGGTTTTTATTATCGGTATCTCAGGCTGGCTCAGCCTAACCGGAGCAGTCGCAGTCTGAGATACTTCCATCGGTGAAATGGTCCAGTGGGTATTTATCGTGCCAAATTCTTGCTTATAAAGCACGCTGCTTCCTGATTCACAATGCCGCTTGGCGATGGCGAACCGACAGGGGAGGAGCAAGGATGAGAAAGGAGAAAGGATGAAAAGAGGGGATTGCAGATGGGGGCAGGATCAACCATAAGATGGGAACACTTGACAGAAATGTCCTGCACAGAGCAAAAAAATCAGCTCCTGTTGAGCAACTCCAAGGCAATGGCCGCGGCCCGATCGGCAGCGCCAGGCTCTCCCAACTGGGCGCGCACCTCGCCCAACCCCTCTAGCATTACCTGACGACGTTCGACGTCTTCCATCAGTCCCTTAAGTTCGTGCGCTATCCTCTCGGGATGAACCGCATCTTGGAGCAGCTCCGGAATGATCACTCGGCCGGCGATGAGGTTGACCAGGGTGAAATGCTTTAACCGGCGGATGAGGAGCTTGGCGAGCAGATAGGTGTGCGGTGAGACGCGGTAAGCCGCCACTGTGGGCGTATCCAGTAGGGCCAGTTCAAGGATGACCGTGCCTGAGGCGGCAACCGCCGCATCGCAGGCGGCCATCATTGAGTAGCGGTCGCCACTGATTACGCGTGCGTCCAGTTGGCCTGCTACGGCGGCTAGGCCAGCCTCGTCAAGTTGGCTGCGGTCAATGGTCGAGGCTTGGGGGATGAGGAACGTGTAGCGGCCCGGGGTCGTCTGCTCGAGCTGTTCGGCCGCGGCAAGGAACACCGGCAGCAGGGTCGCGACCTCCTTGCGGCGGCTGCCGGGCAGCAGGCCGACCAAGTTGCGGGCCGGGTCAATCCCGTGCAGCCGGACAAACTGCCCGCGGTCCTGCGGCGCACGGGTCGAGTCCACCAATGGATGGCCGACAAAGTCCACGGTCATCCCGTGGCGCGCGTAAAATTCCTTTTCGAAGGGCAGTATGACCAGCATGCGATCGACCAGCCGGCGGATGGTACGCACTCGCCCTTTCCGCCAGGCCCAGACCTGTGGGCTGATGTAGTAGAGGATGGGGATGCCGAGCCGTTTTGCTCGGGCCGCGAGCAACAGGTTGAAATCCGGGTAATCGATAAGGATAAGGAGGGCGGGGCGATCGCTGTGCAGGCGCGCGATCAGGCTGCGACGGGCGCGGAGGATATCTCCCAGGTGGCTGAGCACTTCGATCAGCCCAACGACGGCCAAGTTGGCCGCATCGCAGAGCAACTCCACCCCGGCATCCTGCAGTTCCCGGCCACCCATACCGCTGAAGCGCAGGTCAAGGTCCAGGCGCTGCATAGCCCGTACCAGCCCGGCACCGTGCAGGTCGCCCGACGCCTCGCCGGCCACGATCATCACGTGCCGGCCGGCCGGCCGCGCCGCTTGTTCGCTCACGGAAGATGCTGCCTCAGCGCAGCCCGGGCAGACCGAGCAGGTCGCCCTCTCCGGATTTACGTAACAGTTCCTCGACCCGGGCCCGATTTTCCCCGATCTGTGTGACCACCCGCAGGGCCACGTCCAGGGCTCGTCGTCCCGCCTCACCGGAGACCGCTGGCCGGCTGCGCGTGCGCACATTGTCGAGGAAGTCGAGCAGTTCGAGTTCCAGCTGGTCCTGGTCGGGCATGCCGGACTTGTCGATCTCAGGCAGCGGCGCACCCTCTTCAACGCCTGGTCGCAGCCGCACCGACATCACCTCCTTCTTGTTGAAATCCACGGACAGGTAGCGGCCTGGCTGGAAGATCCGCATCCGCCGCATGTTCTCCAAGGAGATCCGGCTCACCGTGATGTTAGCGGTGCAGCCGTCGCTGAAGACGATGCGGGCATTAGCGATGTCGGTTAGGGGCGTGACCACCGGCGCGCCGGCGGTGAGAATCTGGTCGATGTCCGCGTGAACGATCGAGAGGATGATGTCGATGTCGTGGATCATTAGGTCGAGCACCACATCCACGTCCGTGCCTCGCTCCTTGAAGACGGACAACCGGTGCGCCTCGATGAACAGGGGATGGGTGAGTAGTGGCCGCATGGCCAGCACCGCTGGGTTGAAACGTTCCAGGTGGCCGACCTGGAGAATGCGGCCATGTTCGCGGGCCAGCATGATCAGGTCGTCTGCCTCGGCCAGGGTCGTGGTGATCGGTTTTTCCACAAGCACGTCCAAGTTGGCGATCAGGCAGTCTCGGGCCACTTCGTGGTGCAGGACCGTGGGCACGACCACGGACACCGCGTCCACTAGGGGAAGCAGGTCCCGGTAGTCGGCGAACGACCGGGTGTGGCATTCGCCGGCCACTTGCGCGGCGCGTCCCGGATCGGCGTCGGCCACGCCGACCAGTTCCACATCGTGCATAGCCGCGTATTTCTGGGCATGAAACCGCCCCAGGTAGCCGACTCCGATAACCCCTGCCTTCACTTTTTGTGTCATGCGCTGTTTCCTTTGCTTTTTGACTGCGGCTGTCCGGGCGGGTGGCCTCAGATGCCGAGGTAGGCTTTCTGTACGTTTCCGTCGTTGAGGAGTGCCTGCGCCTGGTCCTGCAGGGCGATGCGGCCGTTTTTCAGCATAGAGCCGCAGCCGCGGCCTGCAGGGCTAGTTTGGCGTTCCGTCCCACCAGAAAGGCGGTGGTGGTGCGCTCCCGGATGATGGTTTTAATGATCGTAAAACTTGCTGGGTCACGAGTGGTGGCAGACTCATAAACGGCTCTTCTAAAAGGAGGAGCCGCGGCCGGCCCCTGATCGCAGGCGAGATGTCCAGCATCTGCTATTCGCCGCCGGAGGATCGGAAACAACTTGTAGAGTTCCCGCCGGCCCTGCTCCACGCCACATCGGTCGCGGTGGAGGAAGGCAACCCTCTCCAGGTCCTCGGCCACGGTCAGTTCCGCGAGAATGCGCCTGCCTGTTCCAGAAGTTCGGTGCGTTCCAGGAAAGCAATGCTCATGCCAACGATCTCGCCATGGTTGAGCCGCAGGTCGAGGTGGTCGAGGGTGCGGCTGCCGCCAAAGGTCATGGTCAGGCCAATGATGCTGAGCTGAGGCGGGATGGGGTGTGTAAAAAGTGCCATTTTCAGTGCCGGAGTGTGTACGTTCGGCGGCCACCAGCCACCAAGCCCTGGGGCCGGAACGCCAGCTTGGCCACGAGCACCGCGCCGAACACGAGCCTACGATAGTCGACACAAGCGCGCAGGTAGTCGGGTAGGAGGATCAACGCGCCGGTTATCAACCGGATGATCCAACCTATATTGTCAAGCACGACAATGCAGAGGATGATGGCCGCTCCCGACGAGATTTCCATGCCAAATAGGTCGGGCCTTGGAATGTCATCGTGGCGACAATGAAGGCAGTGAAGGTGACGCTCATGGAGATTTCGCCGTGAACAAAATTGATCAGGCTGCTGATGCCGCCGACCATGGTGTAAGCAAGTGCGATCAGCGCGTAGATGGCACCGCGGGGCAGACCGCTGACCATCTGCTCGATAAAGTAGTTCATGTTGTACGGCTCATAACGTCATGAAAAATAGTACGAAAAGAGAAGGGGCTATTGTACCTGTACGTAGTGGCCGTCCCGTACCTGGTACATGGAAAAATCGATGCCTACCGGCTCGCCCTTGTTGTCGAAACTGATTGAGCCAAACGGCGTATCTACCTGCTGATTGCGCAATTTTTTTATAATAGCCTTCGGCGCGGTGGAACCGGCCTTGGCAATGGCGTTGGTGAGCGCCAGGGTGGCGGCCACGGCGTTGTCAAAAAAGGAGCCAGGATCGGTGCTCTCGGCCTGGCGGAACTTCTCGCGGTATTCAATGGTGAGCGGATTTTTGCTGACGTCGGCCGACCCGGTGGCGTAGACCCCTTCGGCATTCGCGCCGGCCACACTGATGAAGGTGTCGTCATTGATGGCGTCATCCGAGACGAAATTGGTGGTCATGCGCTTCTGCTGCAGTTGGCCGACGATCTTTGAGGCCTCCGGGTGGTAGCCGCCGAAGAGGACTGTGTCGGCGCTGACGCGCGTCATTTTTTGGACCACGGCCGAGTAGTCCACCGCTCCGGGGCGCACACCCTCGAAGAGCACCACCTTGGCTCTGCCGGATGCGGCGATGAAATTACGGGCGTATTCCGCTAGGTCCTTACCGTAGTCGCCCTTGCCGTGGATCACAGCGATTTTCGTCGCCTTGAGAGTGTTGATGGCGA
>JAVEYP010000098.1:0-6586 GCA_034003445.1 Desulfobulbus sp. | reverse complement strand
CACGTAGTACTGTTGGATCAGGGTGAGGATGTTGGCAAAGGTTTCCAGTTCCTGGTAGGTGTCGCGTTCTTGTTTGCTCTCGTCGGCGTGGGCAGGGGACAGGAGACAGGAAAACAGCAGGGCGAGCAGGAGGACGGTCCGTTTCATGGGGGCGGTTCGGTGCGGGGGCGGCAAGAGTGGATCGGTTTTCCGGGGCGGCGGACGCGCCGCTTCGCTTGGACGGAATGCAGGCTGTCAGGATACCGGGAACCAGCGGGCGAGGCAACGGTTATCAGCGATGCGTCGGAAAGACGCCCAGTTCAGCACTGTCGTGGCAGTTTAGCGGCCGGCCACGGCGCCGGGCCGGAACCAGGCGAGCGGGTCCTCGGCCACTGTGCCCCGCCGGATTTCGAAGTAGACTCCTTGACCGAACAGGCTGGTGATTTCGCCGGTGGTGCCGAGCACCTGGCCCTGGCTGACCCGGTCGCCCTCACGCACGGCGAGGGTATCGAAGCGGGCGGAGACGGTGCAGTACTGCAGGTCGTGGTCGATGATCACCAGCTTGCCGTAGCCGCGCATGTAGCCGGCGAAGATGACCTCGCCGCCGTACACGGCGCGAACCTCGGCACGGCCGTCCACCCCGATGGTGACCCCGTTACTCAAGGCCGTGTCCTCCGCGGCCAAGGCCGGTTCGTGGAAGCGGTGCACCAGTTGGCCGACCACCGGTGGCGGCAGGGCGCCTCGGTTGCTCACAAAGCCACGAGCCTGCTGCTCCCGGGCCTGTTTACGTCCGGCCAGGGTCTTATGCAACTCGCCCTCGGCTTTGCGCATCTCGCGCAGGGCCTGCCCATACAGCCCTTTCTGGGTGCGAACCCGTTTAAGCAGGCTGTTCTTCTCGGCCTCGGCCTCGCCGAGTTCCTGGTGCTCCCGGTCGGCCGCCTCGAGGAATTTTTCCTGTAGCGCCTTCTCTAATTCGCGGGCCCGTCGGGCTCGGTCGATGGCGGTAAGGCTCTCCCGGTAGGCCACGAACACTTCTTGGTCGTAGGTGACCAGCGAACGGAAGCTATCGTTGACCAGGACGAGCTCCGCGAGGGAGCGGCTGGAAAAGGCGACGTTGAGAAAACCATGCGATCCCATTAGGTAGAAGGCCCGTAACCGCTTGGTCAGGTGGTCCCGCAGTGTTTGGTTGTTGGTGCGGATGGCCGCCAGCTCGGTCTCTTTGGTGGCCAGCACTTTCTTCTGAGCCTCGATTCGAGCCCGGATTTCCCGGACATTCGTTTGCTGGCGGGCTATCTCTGCGTCGAGTCGGGCGAGTTCGTCGAGCAGCGATTGCTCCTGCTCGTCGCTTTGGCTGAGCAGTTCCTCGTGGTCGCGGATATCCTCCTGCAGCCGCGCGCTGTTGAGCGTGCTCGCCGGCTGACCGGCCGGGCTTGCCGCCGCCGTGGCGCACGGGGTCAGGAGACAGGCGAGGGCGAGGAGGTGGACGGCGGCGCGGAGCATCGGGGCCATCAGATCTGGTTGATGCGGCGGGTGCTGGAAAAGCTGCCAAGGGCGCAGAGCAGGCTGGCTGCAGCTATCATGCCGAACAGTATCGGCCAGGGGAAGAAGATAAAGGGCACCCCGCTGATGGCCGCCGGACCCGCGAACTGTAAGCGAGTCCAATTGAACAGGACGGCCAGCGCGGCTAGGCCAAGACTAGCGCCGAGCAGTCCCTGCAGGGCCCCTTCGGCCAGAAAGGGCATACGGATGTAACTGCTGGTGGCGCCGACCAGACGGAGCAGTTCCAACTCCTTGTGGCGGGCGAACAAGGTCAGGCGAATGGTGTGCGCGACCATGAAGGTGGTGGTCATGATGAGCAGGAAGCCGGACAGGATGATAACGATGCGCATCAGCTGGATGAACGAGTAGAACTTTTCGATCCACTCCTTGCCGTACTGGACCTTGAGCACGCCGGGCAGCGTGAGCAGGTAGTCGGAAAACCGTTTGATGCGCGAAAGGCTGTCCAGCGAGCGCACCGGGTAGACCTCCATGGACGGCGGCAGAAAGGTCTCGGGCACGCCAACGAGCACGTCCTCGTCCGAGCCGAGTTGTTCCTGGAATCGTTGGTAGGCCTGCTTGCTGCTGACAAACTCCAGTCGCTCCACCCGGTCGAACTTCTCGATCCGCCGCGCGTATTCCTCCTGCAGGACCTGGGCCGGTTCCTCGTCCAGATAGACGACGAGGCGCAGGTCGTTGCCCAGCCCCTCGCCGAGGTGCAGGGTGTTGAAGTAGATCAGGTAGAAGAAGGCGAAGATGAGCACCGAAAGTCCAACGGTGCACAGGGTCATGAGCTGCGACTTCCAGGTGTGCAGCATGTTGCGGCAGGTGTGGCGGAGCACCACGGCGAGAAAGCGCATCGCCTAGGCCTCCTCAATGGCGGCGAGGGACGGCGCGACCGTGTCGTCGGGCACCGTACCATTGTCGACAGCCCTGGTCTGCGGGGTGCGCAGTCTGCCGAAGCGGAGTTCGATGACCCGGTGGCTGGTCGCCTGGTAGAGGGAACGGTCGTGGGTGGCGATCATGATGGTGGCGCCTCGCCGATTGTGCTCGTTGAACAGATCCATGACCAGGGCGGTGGTTTCCGGGTCGAGGTTGCCCGAAGGCTCGTCAGCGAGGAGGATTTCCGGGGAGTTGGCTACGGCGCGGGCGACAGAGACCCGCTGCTGCTCGCCGCGGCTCAGCTCCTCCGCCGGGGTCCCGTATTTTTTTGCCAAGTCGAGCCGGTCGAGCAGTTCCCGGGTGCGCTTTTCGATGAGCGCCGGCGTCTGGTAGACCACCTCCATGCTGATGGCGATGTTGTCCGCCACGCTCCGCTCGGGCAGGAGCTTGAAGTCCTGGTAGGCCATGCCCACCTTGCGCCGCAGCAGGTGGATCTGCCGCTGCGGCAACTTGGTCACGTCGATGCCGGCCACCTCGACCAGTCCTTTGTCCGCCTTTTCAATGCGGTTGAGCAGGCGAAGCAGGGTGGATTTACCGGCGCCGCTCATGCCTGTGAGGAACACGATCTCGCCGCGCCGAACGGTGAGGGAGACATCGGTCAGGGCCCGGACATCGGGGGGATAAACCTTGCTCACCTTTAGCAGATCGATCATCACATCGGGAAGGGGCATTTCCTGGCTCATCGGCTCACTAGCGCAAAGGGTGGGTACGGCACACGGAGGCGCGGGCAGCCGTGGGGACGCTTTTCGCCCGGCAAGGGTTGCGGCTGGCGGCTGGCCGCCGGGGAAACAAATTATGCGTATCCTAAAAGAAAGCTGTTTTCCCGTCCATGGTTTTTCACCGGCGTGGCCGAGAACGGGTGGTCTGAGCTAGGGAAAAAACCGTTTACGGCCGGCCGGACGATGGGTATGATACACCGCACACGGGCGTACAAAGCGCCGACCATGCGATAATTTTTTCCTGCGGAGGGCTGGTGCCATGCGCTACAAAGCGATCTTGTTCGATCTGGACGGTACCCTGCTGGACACCCTCGAGGACCTGGCGGTCGCGGCCAACCGGGCCCTCGTTTCCTTGGGGCTGCCGGCGCACCCGGTAGCGGCCTACCGTCTCTTTGTCGGTGACGGTCTGCGCATCCTCGCCGAGCGGCTCCTGCCAGAGGCGCAGCGCACGGTCACGCTGATCGACGCGCTGGTGGCGGCCTTTGAACGGGAATACAGCCGCAACTGGAACGAGCGTTCCGCGCCCTATGCGGGCATCCCTGAGATGCTCGACCAGCTGACCGATGACGGGTACCGCCTCTCTGTGCTCTCTAACAAGCCTGATGCCTTCACGCGGTTGTGCGTTGAACAGCTGTTGCCGCGCTGGACCTTTGCGCCACTTTTGGGTCAGCGGTCCGGTGTGCCAAAGAAACCCGACCCCGCCGGGGCCCTCGAAATCACCGCTGAACTCGCCCTCAAGCCCGCAGAGGTCCTCTATCTTGGCGACACCGCCACGGACATGCTCACCGCCCGGGCCGCCGGCATGGAGGCCATCGGGGTACTCTGGGGCTTCCGGGCCGCTGACGAGCTGCGCGAGGCCGGGGCCCATCATCTGATTGGCCATCCCGCCGAACTCGCACCGCTGCTGCGCTAACCCTTTGCCCCAGGTTGACCCTCGTGCTTCCCTTTGACCCCGCCCTGCTCGGTCTCCTTGGCCCGCCTTGCATCGGTGCCTTTATTGGCTACCTGACCAACAAGATTGCCATCCGCATGCTCTTCCGGCCGCTACGGCCCTGGCACCTCTGGGGCTTGCGCGTGCCTATGACGCCCGGCGTCATTCCGGGCAAGCGACAGCAGCTGGCCGCCAACATCGGTGAGATGGTCGGCCGCCACCTGCTGACCAGCCGCGACATCGGCGCAGCCCTCTCTGAAGAGCCGTTCCAGGAGCATCTCGTAGCCCTAGTCGATCGCACAGTGGGCGAGATACTCCACCGCGACCTGGGCACGCTGGCCGAGATCGTTCCGCGCCGTTTCCGTGCCTACTTCCAGGTTGGCGTCAAGACTCTGAAATACCGTCTCGCCGACGGGGTGAACCGCTATGTGGCGAACGAGGGTTTCGCGGAACGTCTACGTGAATCCCTGCTTGAGAGGCTTGATGGACTGGGCGAGCGCGACCTGAACAGTCTCATCGCTCCGGAGGGTCGCCAGACAGTGTACCTGCTGTTCGACCAGGTGATCAGCGACCTGCTCGCCAGCGAGCACACGGCAGAGTGGCTGGGTTCTTATTTCGCCGAAAGCCTGCGGCATTCCGCAGCCGAGGGCAAAACTGTCGCTGACCTGCTGCCGGCAGAGCTGACCGCCCTGCTGCAGCACGTTGTCCGTGAGTTGGCCGCCAGCATCCTGCCGAAGTTGGGCGAACAACTAGCTGACCCGGTGCTCCGCGGCCAGGTACTCCGCGGCATCCAGGGCGGGGTCGAACACTTCCTCGACTCCCTCGGGCCGGTGGGCGCCATGGCCCGTGGCTTTCTCAATATGGAGACTTTCGAAGAGAAGGTAGGCGACTACCTGGACACTAGGCAGGAGGATCTGATCACTTGGCTGCAGAACACCGAGATCCAGGAGCGGATGGTTGTGCTGCTCAGCGGCCAAGTCGACACCTTGCTGCAACGACCGTTGACCGAGTTGCTCGATCTCGTTGGTGCGGGGCGTCTCGATACCTTGTGCCAGACCTGCGCCGGCCAACTGCTCGCCCTTTTTCGAACCGAGGGGACGCGCAACGGCCTGAGCGCGCTGGTCCATGTCGGCATGGAGGGACTGCTCGACCGCGGCCGGCGGCCGCTGGCCGCTCTTGCCACCCAATTCTGCCCGGGTGACAGCGGCCGCGATCTGCGCGAGGCTATTGTCCACGAGGTCCTTGCCTTTTTCCGTTCGAACCGGACGGAACGGCTTATCCGGGCCATGACCGGCGCCATGATTGATGACCTGCTCACCCGGCAGGTGGGCCGGCTCGACAACTTTGTTCCCCCTGGGGTACGTCGGGGTATTTGCGAGGCCATCGTCCGCACTGTCAACCGCATGCTCCTGCGGGAGGTGCCAGGGGTTGTCGAGTCGCTCAACGTCCAGCGGGTGGTGACTGACAAGGTCAACTCACTCGACCTGCTGCAACTGGAGCGGCTGCTCCTGTCGATCATGGAGGAACAGTTCAAGTACATAAACCTTTTCGGTGCCCTGCTCGGTTTTCTTATCGGCCTATGTAATCTGGCCCTGCTCAGGTTCTTCTAAGCGGTTTGCAATTGGTTTTACCAGTACACACAAAACAAGCCCTGTCGCCGTAACGGCGACAGGGCTTGTTTTGTTCAGGACGGCCGTTTTTGAGTCTTATTTGGCGGGGTGCAACTCCACTCGCCGGTTACGGCTCCTGCCCTCGGCAGTGGCGTTGTCAGCAATCGGGTTTTGCTGACCGTAGCCCTTCGCACTCAGTTGCTTTCTGGCCACATCTTTGCTAGCGAGATAGTTGACCACGGCCTGAGCTCGGCGCACGCTCAACTGCTGGTTGCGCTCGGAGTTGCCCACTGAGTCGGTGTAGCCGACCACTTCGACTTTGACCTGCGGCCTGGCGACGAGCGAGGCGGCGACCTGATCGAGCTTTATAATCGCGCTGGACTCTAGTTCGGCGGTACCGGATTTGAACTGGACACCTTCGAGTATCAGGCCTTTGCTAGGGGGGCAGCCCAGTTCGTTGACCTCCGCGCCTGCCGGAGTGTCCGGGCAGAGGTCTAAGGCGTCGGCGATCCCGTCCCCATCACGATCTGGGATGACCGAGGCCTGCTCGGCCGTTTGGACAAGGGACTGCGGGGCGGGCTGAGTCGTCGCTTTCGGCTCGTTCGGCAGGGAGGAGGCGGCACTTGGCGCCGGCTGGCGAGCCTCCTGCTGCACTGCTTCGAGCTTGCTCTGCAGTTCATTGATGGTTGCTTGGCAGTTGGACAAATCCTTTTGCAGTCCGTCCTGCTTGGCTTCTAGGTCCGCTGCCTTCTTGTTCGCAGCCAGGATCTCTTCGGGATGCGCGGTGACAGCGGCCTGCGCCTCGCTGAGCTGCTTACGTGCTTCGGCTTCGGCCTTTTCCATCTGGGCCAGTTGGTCGCGCAGGGTGG
>JAVEYP010000097.1:0-6654 GCA_034003445.1 Desulfobulbus sp. | reverse complement strand
AGGCCAGCCAGAGAAGCCGGTGAACGGCACGAGGAAAATGAGGCGTCGAAGATACCTTCATGGGGCCGGACGATTAAGGGGGAAAGAGGGCACATCGACCACGGGTGGCCGCGCCGGTCAGTCGGGAGACAACGGTAGTAATTCAACATGCCATATAGACTGTATTCCCAGCGAGGGGTCAAATAATTTGTACTTCTTGCGTTCTGAAGACGTAGGAACAGAAAAATTGTCGTGAGAACTGATGGTGAGGTTTTAAATTTTAAACTTCTTTCCTAAAAAAAAAGCCTTTTGG
This sequence comes from Desulfobulbus sp., assembly GCA_034003445.1. GTDB lineage: Bacteria > Desulfobacterota > Desulfobulbia > Desulfobulbales > Desulfobulbaceae > Desulfobulbus. The sequence goes on along the minus strand of JAVEYP010000097.1, from coordinate 6,362 downwards.
GCGAGGTACATGGTGTGACCTTCTACGGTGCAGGTGGCCTCTGCCAGGAATGACTGCCAGTGAGGATGCTCCGGCGCCTGCAGAAAAATGAAAAAAATAGCAAGTCTCAGGGTAACTTCTCACTGCCGTACGGGTCACGCTGGTATTGGTAGTAGCCGAAAACCGTGGTGTCGATGAGGTTGGAGGTGAAGGCGTTGAAGACCACGCCGACGATTTTTTCCCGACCAATGGCTTCAACCAGGGTCTGCACATATTCCCGTCGGGATAGACCATAACGGACAACGAGTACAACCCCGTCCACATGCTGCGCGAGGATGGCGGTCTCGCTGGCTGCATGGAGAGGTGGGCTGTCGAAAAGGACGATCCGATCGTCGTAGCGCGTGACCAGTTCATCGACCAGCATCGACATGGTGTTTGAGCCCAGGAGTTCGGACGGGTTAATGGAGCTGGGCCCGGCCGGCAGCAACGACAGTTTGTCGATACCGGACGGCACGAGCAGCTCGGGAATGTTTTTGCGGTGCTGTAGATAATCGGACAAACCCGCCCGGTTGCCGCGACCGAACAGGACGTGCTGGGCCGGTCGGCGCAGGTCGCAGTCAACAAGCAGACAGTGATTGTCTACCCCTTGAGCAAGAGAAATACCAAGATTTGCGCAGATGAAGCTCTTGCCCTCTTGGGGCGAGGCACTGGTCACAAGCAGGCTCCGCGGACGCCTGCCCGAAGGAGGGTGGAGGATGCGGGTGCGCAGGTTGCGGATGCTTTCCGCCACCGGACCGGTCACCGCGGTGGCCTGGACCAAGCGTTCGTCCCATCGGCCAGTAGAGGACGGCATTTCTGGAGTGCTGTCCGGCCGTTTTTCCTGCAGGCTGTAGCGTCCCGGACGCTCTTCAGTCGTCGGTTCCGGATTGGTAGCGGCCACCTCCTCCAGGTGCGCGGAGGTGGCCGCACGGTTCAATGCTTTAAAGACCTTTCCCATCTCAGCCTCCCGTGAAATTGGTCAGTTGGCGCATCTCCTCCAGCCAGGAGGCTGGTAGCAGCAGGTTCAGGATGGAGAAGTCGCGGGTTATTGGTAGGATATCAAGCAGCAGGAGAACGGCACAAGCAATGAGGACCGCCAAGCTGCAGCGCAGGGCCAGACGCAAGGGGCCATGGCTGGTGGGCGCCGGGGCGACTGGCAGCGGGTTATTTTCGCCTGGTAGATAGAGGTCCTCAACGGTCTCCTGGATCAGCTCTGCGCTGATAACCGGTTTGTTTTCCGCGAACCCAGACAAGAGGGCATGGTCGCAGATGATGTTGATTAGTCGCGGTGTTCCTTGGCTGACCCGGTGGATCGTCGCAACCGCCTCCTCGGAGAACAGGTCGAGGTGGCGCGCGCCGGCGTTGCGCAGGCGGAAGAGGATGTACTGGCGGGTCTTTTCCAATGAAAAACGTTCGAGGTGGAAGCGAATGCCGATCCGCTGCCGCAGAGGCAGCAGTCGCTCATCGTTGAGTCGTTCGTTGAGCTCCGGCTGGCCAACAAGGAAGATGCTGAGCACATCCTGCCCTGTTTCCTCGAGGTTAGAGAGCAGGCGGATCTCCTCAAGCAGATCCACGGGCAGGACCTGGGCCTCATCGAAAATTAGCAGGACGCGTTCCCCCTTGCGGTAGCACTCCTTGAGAAGTCGGCCAAAGTCGATGAGAAACATCGCCTTGTTGCCGTCCCAGTTGAGCCCCAGCTTGGTGGCTAGGTAAGAGAAGAACTCGTCCCTGCGCAGGATCGGATTGTTGAGCATGCACAGGTGGATATCCTCTTCGAGCGAGGTGACCAGCGCCTGCAGCAGGGTCGTCTTGCCGGAGCCGACTTCAGCGGTCAGCAGCAGGAAGCACTTTTTGCTAAGGATACCGTACCGCAGAATCGCCAGTCCCTCCTGGTGAGTCTCGCTCATGAACACCGCGGCCGGATCGGGTGTCAGGACAAACGGCTTTTTCGCTAGGCCGTAGAATTTAGTATACATCGTGGCAATAGGTCTGAAAGTTCGGGGGATGCGCGCGCCTGATCAGATGATGATCCGGCCTTTTAGCCAGAGCACGCCGATCGTGACGACCAGGATTAGTCCGCAGAGTGCGAGCAGCGCGATACTGAAGAGAAACCGCTTTCTTTTGCTGCGTGTCTCCTCGGCCTTTTCGATGTAGCCGACCGCACAGACCACCGGTACTCCGAGGTACTCTTCAAGGTCGAAGGGGTCTTTGAAGGAGGTGTCGACGAAATCGAGTGCTAGGGCGGTTCCCAAGCCGAGGCCAAGGCCGATGGCGATCGCGGCCAAAAAGATCTTCAGAAAATTAGGTTTGAACGGCTTGTCGGGCAGGCGGGCTGAATCGACGATCTTGATCTTACTACCTTTTTGTTTACGTTCGAGCGTCTCGGTGGATTGGGCCTCCAGGTTGCGGGCTACAAGTCCGTCATAATGGCGGCGCAGTTCGCCGTGGTCCCGGGTCAGCGCGCTCCATTCCGCCTCGCGCACCGGTGTGGCCTCGATCCACGCCTCGTATTTGCTGATCTCCGTCGGCAGGCTCGCCAGTTTGGCCCGTACCTGCTTGATGCTGGCATCGTATTCGGCGATCTGGATATCCAGTCGTCCCAACTCCAGGCTGTCCGTCAGCTGGGCCGAACCGCTGCCGAGCCCACCGGTCCGTTGCTGACCGGACGACTGCCCAGTCTTGACCCTGGCTCTGAGCTGTTCAATGAGTTGTCCAGTCCGCCGAACCTCGGGGTGCTTATCGGTATATTTGATCAACAGGGTGTCGTAATAGCGCCGTAGCTGCTCCAACTGGTCAGCGTCCGACACCGGCGCGCCTGCCGTTGGACCGGCCCCGGCGGACATAGCCTGCGCCAGGGAGGAGCGCGTCGCGGACAAGCGCTGCAGCAAGTTCATCTGCTCCTGGGCCATGATTTTAGTCCGCTCAAGATTGTGGATCGACTCCTGCAATTGCTGGCTCTGCGCGTTGAGTGCGTTCAGGCGCTCCAGGTTGCCTGCTCGCTGCTCCGGCATCTCGTTGTAAAATTTTAGCTTGTAGTCCCGCATGACCTGGTCCATGGCGTCGAGCTCCTTTTTCGCCATGTCCAGTTCATCTTGGGTGTATTTGGAGGTCTCCGCCGCCCGTTCTCCCCGGTATTTGAGGTTTTCCTCGATAAACAGGGCGGCAATGGCATTGGTCACCTTCATGACATCGTTGGGCGAGGAGCCCTGATAGCTGACAGTGAATACGTCACCTTGTGAAGCGGGGGTGATGGTAATTTTTTTACGAAGAAGTTCAATGACATCTTCGATAGGCAGATTTTTCCGCTCCTCCACGTACAGGTTGAACTGAGCGATCACCTTCTCGAGGCTGTTCCGGCTGGTAACCACCTCTTGCAGAGTGGCCACTGCCTGACGAATTTCATTTCTTCCTTGTTCCGGGTCCATCTTGGCTGGATTGATTTGCTGCCGTTCATAGCTGAGTACTGCGGTACTTTGGTAGCTTTTCGGAACGTTCAGATACACAATCAGGCCCGTGCCGATACCGAGCAGCAGACAGATGGCGATGAGCTGCCACCGGTTGATGACCAGATCGACATATTTCTTCAATTGTTGACGCTGTTTGTTGTCCATGTTTTCGTGCAGTTAAGAAAAAATTTCAGTAAGGTGATGATGATGGCCCATGAACCAACAACGTGCGTGATCGGCGACATTCACGGCTGCCACGATGTGCTTGTCCACCTGCTGGCCCAGGTTGCCGACCGGGCCGACACGCTGGTCTTCCTCGGCGATTACGTGGACCGTGGACCGGATTCCAAAGCGGTAGTGGAAACTGTGCTCACCCTGCTGAAAACGCGGGCAAACGTTATAACGCTTATGGGTAATCACGACTTCCTGTTTCTCCAGTACCTGACCGGTGGCGACCGGTCGCTGTTTCTTCAGGTTGGGGGGCGGCAGACCTTGGCCAGTTATGCCCTGGAGCCAGCAGCGGATGCCGACGAGATCGCCCGCCGGGTACCTCCGGAACACCGTGCTTTCTTTGCCGGCCTGCCCTTGCTCTGGGAGGATCGCCACGCCATCTATGTGCATGCCGGCCTCGAGCCCGGAGCGCATCTGAGCCAGCAGACGCGGCAATGGTGCCTGTGGGCACGGGAGCAGTTCCTGGCTTCGACCCACGATTTCGGCAAGCCAGTAGTGTTCGGGCACACCGTGTTCACGGAACCCCTGGTGACTCCAGGGAGGATCGGACTGGACACCGGAGCGGTGTATGGCGGCCGGTTGACCGCCGTCCTCCTGCCTAGCCGGGAGTTCATCAGCGTGCCGGGCGAGGCCACTGCCTACCACTTTTTGCATGATAGAGGGGATAGCTCAAAAATACAAAGAAGACTTTTATAATTCATTGCAGGAAAAAGGCAGCGCCTCGCTCAGGGTGGCGTGCCCCTGGAGGAGCATAAACAGCCGGTCCAGGCCTAGGGCGATTCCGGCCGTGGCCTCCATGCGTTCCAGGTCGGCGAGGAAATGCTCCGGCATGGCGGCCGAACCGCCCCGCTCCCTGATAGTAGCGATTTCTTCAGCGAACCGGGTGCGCTGCTCGTCCGGATCGACCAACTCAGAGTAGCCATTGGCGATTTCGATGCCGTTGATATACAGTTCAAACCGCTCCGCCAGACTCGGGTCCTCGGGACTGCGCCGGGCCAGCGATCCCAGTTCTACCGGGTAGTTGTAGAGGAAGACTGGTCGCTTGCGACCAAGATGGGGTTCGACCGCCGTGACCAACACCTCGTCGAAGTCACCCGAGGCGAGCGCGTCCCGCACCTCGACGCCCGCGTATCGGCGGAAGCCTTCGGCCACGGTCAAGCGCTCCCAGGGCGGCTTCAGGTCGACACGGCAATCGCCCCGGCGGATCGCCGGCCCCGGTTCCACACCCGGCAGGTCGCTGCCGGCCACGGCCAGAGTGTTAAGCAGTTCTTCACACTCGCGCATCAGGCCGGTGTAGTCCCAGCCGCTGTGGTACCACTCGAGCATGGTGAATTCCGGCTGGTGCAGCTGTCCCAATTCCTCCCGGCGGTAGCAGCGGCAGATCTGAAAGATATGGCGGCAGCCACGGGCCAAAAGCCGCTTCATGCACTGCTCAGGGGAGGGCTGCAGGAACCAGTTATCGCTGGTAAAGGGGGAGATGTTGGTTTCGGGTAGGAGAACCGGGAGGCGGATAGGTGTGTCGACCTCAATGCAGCCCCGCTCGCAAAAGAAGGAACGGACGGCCTGTAGCAGGGCCGACCGCTGCCGCAGGCCGTGGACGTCGAGCACAGACTACTCTTTCACCCGGGTGATATAGGTACCGGTGCGGGTGTCGATCTGGATCTTGTCGCCCACCTCAACAAACGGCGGCACCTGTAGGGTAAAGCCGGTCTGTACGGTCACTGGTTTGGTGTCGCTGCCCGAGGTGTCGCCCTTGGCCCAAGGGTCAGCGACGGTGACTTCGAGGTTGACGAAGGTAGGGATGCTGACGTCGATTGGCCGGTCGCTGAAAAAGAGCACCTGCACCTCCATGTTGTCGATCAGGAAGCTCAGGTTTTCACCAAGCTGCTCGCTGGTGAGGAAGATTTGCTCATAGTTGCTGGTGTCCATGAAATGAAACTCTTCGTCCTGGGCGTAGAGGAACTGCATGGTCCGCTCCTCGAGGTCCGGCCGCTCGAACTTGTCGTTGGAGCGATAGGTCTGCGTGAACTGGTTACCGGTGATCATGTTGCGCATCTTGGTACGGTACAGGGCCTGTCCCTTGCCCGGCTTGGAGAAGTCGAATTCCGTGACAAGGTACGGTTCACCGTCGATCTGGATTTTTAGGCCTTTGCGCAGGTCGGCAGCTGTATACATGGAAGTATCCTTAAGTCTTTATTTATCGGTATGATTTGAAGGCAATAATGTTAAGGTACCCTAGGCGTTTTGGCAAGTGCTTCCTGCACGTTTTTGCCGTCGACCTATTTTTTTGGCTCCGTTGTTGTGTTCGACCTCCAGTTTTTATACAGTGCGGCTTAAGCCATGCACCTTAACCTATCCCGAACTTTATGCTGATCCGCGCCGGCGTCCTCGCCGACACCCATCTCGCCTGGCCCAACAGTCGTTTTCGTAAGCAGGTCAAGCGATGTTTCCACGACTGCGACGTGATCATCCACGCCGGCGACATCACGGACCCCTCGGTACTCGAGGTGTTTGACGGCCGGGCTGTCTATGCTGTCCACAGCAACATGTGCACCACCGCGACACGCGCCCGTTACCCAGAGCGGCTCCTCTTCACCCTCGGTCGGTTCACCGTCGGCCTGACCCACGGCGCGCGCCTCGGGGCTGATATCGAGGGCCGGCTCTGGC
>JAVEYP010000096.1:0-6655 GCA_034003445.1 Desulfobulbus sp. | reverse complement strand
ATGAAACGAGCGGCTGGTCGGTGCTCAAGGTGGCTTCGCTGCGTGGAAACGACGGGCTCGCAACAGTTACCGTTCATCAGACACGGGTGTTTGCCGGCGCGACCATGGAGTTTGTCGGCGCCTGGGTACACCACCCGAAATTCGGCCGTCAGTTCAAGGCGCGCTACGCCACCGAACTGAAGCCCGCAAGCGCTGGCGCCCTGGAAAAGTACCTCGGTTCCGGCCTGATCCGCGGGGTGGGGCCAAAGATCGCTCACCGCATTGTCCGCCACTTTGGCAAGCGGACTTTAAGCGTGTTTGAGGAGGACATGGACCTGCTCACCGAGGTGCCCGGCATTGCTGCGCGCAAGCTGGCCACCATCCGCACTGCCTGGGAGGAGCACCGGGCCGTTCGTGATGTTATGCTTTTTTTACAGGAGCACGGCATTTCGACCCTGTACGCGGTGCGTATCTTCAAGCAGTACGGCGACCGGGCTATTGCCCTGGTGCAGGCAGACCCCTACCGGCTGGCCCGTGACATCTACGGCATCGGCTTCTTCACTGCGGATCGGGTGGCGTTGTCGCTTGGTTCTGCCCCGGATTCGATACTGCGTGTGCGTGCGGCCATCCGTCATCTGCTTTCAGCAGCCCGGGAGCAGGGCCACTGCTACCTGCAGCGGGCGCAGATCACCGCCCAGGCCGAGGAACTGCTGAGTCTGCAGCTCGAGGCCGCCATTCCGGGGCATCTCGTTGCCATGGAAGAGGAGGGGCAGTTGCGCGTACGCTTGCTCGCCGAGTCGGCTGATAGTCCGGCTGAGCCCTGTTACTACGCCAAGTCCCTATATTTTGAAGAGGACTATGTGGCCCGGCGATTGGTCGGGGCAGCGGGTCGTCGCGGCCTGGACCCGGCGCGGATCGCGTCCTGGCTGGCCGCCCAGGCCGGGTCAGAGGGGCTGATCTTAAGTGATGATCAGGAACGGGCCGTGTGTTCGGCGGCTGACGAGCGCTGCGCCATCCTCACTGGTGGCCCGGGTTGCGGTAAGACCACGGCCACCCGGATGCTGGTTGCTCTGTTGCAGGCACTGGGGCAGCGCGTTACCCTGGCCGCGCCCACCGGCCGGGCAGCCCAACGCATGGCCGAAGTGATCGGCATCCCGGCGAAAACTATCCACCGGCTGCTTGAGTTCCAGGGTAGCGGCTTTAAGCGCTGCGAGGAGTATCCGCTCTCCACCGACTATCTGATCATTGACGAATGCTCCATGCTCGACATCTCACTCACTGCCTCCCTGCTCAAGGCAGTGGCCCCGCAAACCGCGATGCTGTTTATTGGTGACGCGGACCAACTGCCGCCAGTAGGCGCGGGCAACGTGCTGCGCGACCTGATCGACAGTGGCGTGCTCCCTTGTTTTCGCCTCGCCACCGTATTCCGACAGGCATCGCACTCGACTATCATCCAGGCCGCCCACCAGATCAACAGCGGCCAACTGCCGCGATTGCCCTCACCGTTTCGCACTCCTGAGGTCTGGAAGACCAGCGACTGCTTCTTTATCGACTCGGCCGAGGCCACCCGCCTACAGCTGCAGTTCATTCGCCGGGTGCGGCAGCACTGCGGTGACATTGAGACGCGCGAGCAGTTGTTTGCGCAGACACCCTTTGACCCCGACCTGGACAACGAAGAAACCCCCAGCTACAGTTTCAGCGTGCCCGAGCAGTTCCAGCACGCGGATCTAAACGCCTTGGTCACGGCCGACTCGGCCGCGGACGAACTCCTCGCCCTGGCCCGGCGCACCCACCCCTGGTCCGCGCTCTACTACGGCCTGACCGCGACCGAGGTGGTGCAGCGTCTCTGTAGCGAATGGGTGCCACGCTATTTTGGGAAGGAGGTCGAAATTCAGGTACTCACACCCATGCTGCGCGGCTCGCTCGGGGCAATAAGCCTGAACACCCTGCTTCAGCAGAGCCTCAATCCACCCGCCGAAGGCCGGGCCGAGCTGACCGTGGGCGAAAGGGTGTTCCGCGTTGGCGACCGGGTCATCCACCGCCGCAACAACTACGAGCTGAACGTATTCAACGGCGACATCGGCCGGATCACAACCATCAACAACGCTGAACTCAGTCTGGAAATCAGCTTTTTCCCAGACGGCCGGCAGGTTGGCTACAGCCGCGACCAGATCACCGAGCTGGAGCTGGCCTATGCCATCACTGAGCACAAGGCCCAGGGCTCTGAGTTCGACGTGGTCATCCTGCCCGTGCTCAGCCAGCATTTTCGCATGCTCTACCGCAACCTGGTCTACACGGGCCTGACCCGTGGCCGGCGGTTGGCAGTGCTTGTTGGCTCGCGCCAGGCCCTGGCCATAGCGGTGCACAACCAGGATACTTCGCGGCGGCAGACGGCGCTTGCCCGTCTCATGCGCGCTTTGAGCCAAGGGCAGGATCCGGCCGCAGTCTCCCCTTGAAAAAATCGACGGCTGTGCTAGCGTTGCAAAACGCTAGCACACAGGCCGACCCTCAGCCCCATGTATCCCTTCCACCGTGACCGCCCATCGCCATGCCTGCACAGACTATCAGCGGTACCGAAACTGCCCTTACTATCCGCGCCGAACTCACTGTCGAAGTCGCCCGCCTCAAGGAGGAGCACAACCTCGTTCCCGGCCTGGTGACCATCCTGGTCGGCGAAGACCCGGCCTCCCAATCCTATGTGGCGGCTAAAAATCGCACGGCCCACGCCCTTGGCATCCATTCTGAACAGGTAACCTTATCGGCGGACACTGGTGAGGCTGAACTGCTCGCCCGGATCGCAGGGTATAACGAGGACCCGGCCATCCACGGCATCCTCGTGCAGCTGCCCCTGCCGCCCCATATCAACGAAGCTAAAGTGTTGTTTGCCATTGACCCGGCCAAGGACGTGGACGGCTTCCACCCGGTGAACGTTGGCAAGATGGTGCTCGGCGAGCCCTGTTTCCTGCCTTGCACGCCGCACGGCATCTTGGAACTGCTGCAACGGGCCGGGGTAGAGACGGACGGTGCCGAGGTGGTGGTGGTCGGCCGCTCGAACATCGTGGGCAAGCCAGTGGCCAACCTGATGCTGCAGAAGCGGGCCGGCGGCAATGCCACGGTCACGGTCTGCCACACCCGCACCCGCGACATGGCCAGCCACACCCGGCGGGCCGACATCCTTATTGTTGCTGCTGGGCGGGCCCGGATGATCGGTGCGGATCATATCAAGGAGGGTGCGGTGGTCATTGACGTGGGCGTCAACCGCGTCGGTCAAACAGAAAGTGGCAAGGCCATCCTTGCCGGCGACGTGGATTTTGAAGCCGTGGCTGCCAAGGCCGCGGCGATCACGCCGGTACCCGGCGGGGTCGGACCCATGACCATCACCATGCTCATGAAAAACACGGTGCAGGCCGCGCGACAAGCGGCCGGACTGGACTGAAACGGAGGACAGAACCATGGCAGAGAAGAAGCGCAGGGTCTGCGACACCTGCGGTGGCAGCGGCGAGATTGGCTTTTTCGCGGGCGAGAGCCGCTTCTTCATCACCCGCGAAGAATGCCCGGCCTGTAACGGCGTTGGCTCGCTCCCAAACGATGATGAACCGCACGCTACACCCGGAACCGAGCCCGATAAGGAGGAGGACAAATGAACAGTAACGATCTTTGGGCCGCACTGGGTGACCTTGAGGCCGAGCAGGCCGCCACAGTGCTGATTGAGCTCTTCAGCCGCTACGAGAAACGGTGCGTGGCGCAGCCGGACGACCCCGAGGCGCGCACCTTTTTTCAGCAGCTCGCCGCATCGCTTGAACAGGTACGTTCCTGCAACGTCAGTCGGCGGTAAAGATCAAGCGAACCTCTTCGGTCCACAAAGAGCAGGAACAAAAACGCAGCAAGGCCCGTCGGAGACACTCCGACGGGCCTTGCTGCGTTTTTGTTGGCGTGAAACCAGCGGTTGCGGGCTCAGGGTTGAGGGGTACTCTCAATCTTCATCAGCTCCGAGCCGCAGTTCAAAGCCGTGCGCGTCATGGTCACGAATTACTACGGTTGAGTGCGGGTGCAGGGCGTTTCCGGCTCGCCTCCCACCGGGTGCTCAAGGGCGTGTGCCTGCACCGCCTCAAGGAATTCCGCAGCCGGCAGGGGCGGGCAGCAGAAAAAGCCCTGGGCCTCGTCGCAGCCTTCGGCCTTGAGAAAGGCGAGCTGGGCCGCGGTCTCCACGCCCTCGGCCATGATCCGTAGCCCTAGGGCCCTCCCGAGCTGAAGCATGGCGCGGACAATGGCACCGGCCTCCTCGCTGCGGCCCAGGTCGGCGATGAAGGACTGATCGATCTTGATCATGTCAAAGGGGAAGGTGCGCAGGTAGGCGAGGCTTGAATAGCCGGTGCCGAAATCGTCCATGGCCAGCGAGAACCCTTTGGCCTTCAATTTCTGCAGCAGGTCGTTGGCCGCGGCCGGGTCGGCCATGACCAGGCTCTCGGTGATCTCCAGTTCCAGTGCCAGTGGCAGGGCGCCGCTGTCATCGACCACCCGCTCGAGCAGTTCAAGCAGCTCCCGGTAGCGGAACTGGCGCGAGCTGATGTTGACTGCCAAGCGCAGCTCAAGTCCGGTACGGCTGCGCCAGTGGCGTGCCTCGGCCACGGCGGTGCGCACCACCCAACTGCCGATGGGCACGATCAGCCCGGTCTCCTCGGCAATGGGGATAAACAGGTCTGGCAGCAACAATCCGCGTTCCGGATGGTTCCAGCGGATCAGGGCCTCTGCGCCGGTCATCTGCCCGGTGCGCAGGTTGAACTGCGGCTGATAGTATAATTCGAGTTGCCCATCGCTGAGCGCGTGATGCAGCAGCTGCTTCAGCTCCATCCATTGGCGGGCTCCCAGGTTCATGTTTTCGGTGTAGTAGCGGAAACTGCCCTTGTCGATCTGCTTGGCGCGATACATGGCGGCGTCCGCATTCTGCAGCAGGATTTCGGCAGTGTCGCCGTCCTTGGGGTAGAGGGCAATGCCAATACTACAACCCAGGTACAACTCGCGGCCGCGCACGGTCAGTGCTGTGGTCATCCGGTCGAGCAGACGATAGACGACATTGTTCACGTGGTCCAGGCCGGACGGGCCGTCGAGCAGGACCACGTATTCGTCGCCGGCGATGCGCGCCACAGTGTCCACGTCGCGCACGGTCTCGTCGATGCGCAAGCCAAAGGCGCGGAGCACCTCGTCGCCGGCGTCATGGCCCATGGTGTCGTTGATTCGCTTGAAGTTGTCCAGGTCGAGGAAGAGCAGGGCGAGCATCCGGCCGTCGCGTTGGGCCTGGACAATGGCCTGCTGCAGCCGGTTACCGAGCAGGTGGCGGTTAGCCAGGCCGGTGAGCGGGTCGTAGTTGGTCCGGTGCTCGAGCTCCACTTCGTAGGCCTTCTGGGCCGTGACATCCTGCAGGGTTTCCACCGCGCCGATAATGCGACCGTCCAGACCGCGCACCGGCGCGGCGGTGATGTAAAGCCATTTGGCGCCGGAGCGGAAGTCAGGGAAGAAGGCGGTTGCTTCCCAAGCGTTCTCGATAAGCGGCGAGGGCCGGCAGGTGCTGCCGTAGCGGCTGCGGATCTCGTCAAAGGCATCTGCCAGCACCAGATCGGCGAGCACGGGGCGCTCTTCGTCGTAGAAGGCCTTCCACTGGTCGCCAGTGCCGATCATTGTGGGCGCGGGCATGAGGTTCAGGGCCTCGCAGGCTCGGTTCCAATGCGTGACCTGGTGGTCCTCGTCAAGCACGAACATGGGCACGGGTGATCCGTCGATGATGTTGTGCATCAGGTGGCGACTTTCGTGCCAGATCGCCTGAGCGCGGTGGTCGGCGGTGACATCGCGCAGCGTCTGGATGGCGCCGACAATGCGGCTGTCCGCGTCGGTTAGGGGTGTGGCGGTAAAGGCAAGCCATTTGCCGCCGTCCGGGAAATGAGGAAAAAAGTCCTCGGCCTCCCAGGCGCCGTCGAGCAGGGTCGAGGGCCAGCAGCGGCCGCTGTAGTGGTCGGTGACTGAGCCTTGCCGGCCGTCGATGATCAAGTCAGCCATGACCGGCCGCTCCGCAGGGTAGAAGGCGGCCCAGGCGCGAGTGGTGCCCAGCACCTGCTCGGCCGGGGTGCCGGTGGCTGCCTCGCAGGCCCGGTTCCAGTGGGTGACGCGGTGGTCGGTGTCGATGACAAAGGTGGCAATGGGAGAGTTATGGACGATCTGGGCAAGCAGATCGCTGTTGTGGTGCGGCATGGCTGTCGATCCTTGGCAGAGGCAGGGCCGCCTGCGCGCAACGGCGGGCGGAGCGGAGCGATTCCACTCGTGCTCAACCTATCCTGTTCCAATCGGGTTGCCAAAGAAATACAGTGTCTCGCAGCGATTTACGCAGCTGGCCGCAGGCCCTGCTGCTCCGACAGGGTGGTCATCGCCGGAGGCTTCTTTCCTCTTGCGCGATCTACCGGAGCGGGTGTTCAATAGCGGTGTTCGTCTGCCGCTTTGCTGTCCGGTGCAAACGACGGGCGCCTGCCTCCCTTACCGAGAGCGAGATGAATATGAACCGTTCTGGTTGCCGATTTTTTTTGGTCGCGTCCCTGACCCTAGGCCTGCTTACTGGACCTGTCGGTCCCGAGGTGGACCCCGCCCAGGCCGAAATGTCCCGCCAGGAGCGGCTTGACATGAAGCGGCG
>JAVEYP010000095.1:0-6662 GCA_034003445.1 Desulfobulbus sp. | reverse complement strand
CGGCATGACGCTGTGCTCCGGCGGCATCATCGGCATGGGTGAGTCCATAGAAGACCGCATTGACATGGCCTTGGCATTGCGCGATCTCGAGGTGCAATCGATCCCAATCAATATCCTCACCCCAATCCCCGGCACGCCACTGGCCGAACTTGATCCGCTCTCCCTGGACGAGGTCCTGACCACGCTCGCCCTGTTTCGCTTCATCAATTCGGAGGCGGTCATCCGCATGGCCGGTGGCCGGCAGCAGCTGGGCAGCGACCAGTACCAATGCTTCGCCGCCGGCGCCAATGGCGCCATTGTCGGCAACTACCTGACCACCACCGGGTCGGGCATTGCCGACGACCTCAAGCGGCTGGCGGGCATGGGCTTTACCTTCAAGCGGGATTGAGACGTGCAAATAAACGACCTGGTGCGCTTTGACCGCGACCACCTCTGGCACCCCTACACCTCCATGATTGGGCCCTTGCCGGTCTATCCGGCCGTTTCAGCGGACGGGGTACGCATCCGGCTGGCCGACGGTCGGGAATTGATCGACGGTATGAGTTCCTGGTGGAGCACCATCCATGGGTATAGTCATCCGGTGCTGGTCGAGGCCCTGCGCGACCAGGCCGGCCGCATGGCGCACCTCATGTTCGGTGGCCTCACCCACGAGCCGGCAGTGGCCCTGGGCCAGCTGTTGGTGGACCTCACCCCTGAGCCGCTCGACCGCGTCTTCTTCAGCGACTCCGGTTCCGTGAGTGTTGAGGTGGCCTTGAAGATGGCGCTCCAGTATCAGCAGGCCGCGGGTCAGCCGGAGCGGCACCGGCTGCTCACCGTGCGCGGCGGCTACCACGGCGATACCTTCCACGCCATGTCGGTCTGTGATCCGGTCACCGGCATGCACTCGCTGTTCGCCCGCTCGCTGCCCCAGCAACTGTTCGCACCGCGTCCCAACTGCCGCTTCGACGGTGCGTGGGACGAGCGCGACCTGGAGGAGATGGAGCGGCTGCTCGTTGTCCACCACCGCGAGGTGGCGGCTGTGATCATCGAGCCAATTGTCCAGGGCGCGGGCGGCATGTGGTTTTACCACCCGTCCTACCTGCAGGGGCTGCGATGGCTGTGCGACCGCTACCAGACGCTGCTCATTTTCGACGAGATCGCCACCGGCTTTGGCCGTACGGGCCGGATGTTTGCCGCCGAGCATGGGGGCGTGGCACCAGACATCCTCTGCGTGGGTAAGGCGATCACCGGCGGCACCATGACCTTGGCCGCGACCCTGACCACCTCCGAGGTGGCCGAGACCATCTCCCGGGGGGAGCCGGGCGTGTTCATGCACGGTCCAACTTTCATGGCCAATCCGCTGGCCTGCTCTGTGGCCTGTGCGTCGCTCAACCTGCTGCTGGAGAGCCCCTGGCGAAAACGGGTGGCCGCTATCGCCCGTCAGCTCGAGGTGGAGCTGGCCCCGGCCCGCGACCTGGGGGGCGTGGTTGACGTGCGCGTGCTCGGCGCGATCGGCGTGATCGAGACCGTTAAACCAGTGGACATGGCTGCTCTGCAACGGTTCTTTGTGGAGCAGGGTGTGTGGGTTCGCCCCTTTGGTCGTCTGCTCTACCTGATGCCGCCCTACATCATCGAAGCGGAGGACCTCTCACGGTTGACCGCGGCCCTGGTGCGGGCCGCTGCCATGACCTGACCTCTGCACGCGGTCCGCGGATTTCTTACGCGGCCCAGTTTGCCAAATCCCTCCACGCCCTCACGAGCCCTGCATGAGACAAGATCTGATCAATAAAAGCGTACTGCTGGTCCTGGTCCTGCTTATTTCCGTCCTGTTCCTTGGCATGATCCGGCAATTCCTGATGCCCATCTTTATGGCCGGGCTGTTCTCTGCCATGCTCCGCCCGGCTCACCGTTGGCTGACGGCCAAACTCGACGGTCGCAACACTACCGCCTCGGTGTTGATCGTCATCGGGGTGGCGGTGCTCATGCTCGGGCCGCTCACTCTGCTGATCGGCGTGGTGGTCGGCCAGGCGATTGGCGTCAGCCAGTCGGTCACCCCGTGGGTGCAGGCCTTTATCAATGAACCCACGACCATGACCACCTACCTGGAGAAAATCCCTTATTACAACGAGATTCTCCCCTATAAAAACGTCATAGTGGAAAAGGCCGGGGCCGCGGTGGGCAACATCTCGACCTTCTTGATCAACGGGCTCTCCTCGTTCACCAAGGTGACCGTCAGCGCCGTGTTCGGCACGGTGATTATGCTCTACGTGATGTTCTACTTCTTCACCATGGGCGAGGCGCTGCTGCACAAGATCCTGTACTTCCTACCGCTCCACGACCGCGAGGAGCGTCGTCTGCTGCAGCGCTTCACCTCGGTGACCGCGGCCACCATGAAGGGGACGCTGGTGATCGGGGCCATGCAGGGGACGATTTGCGGGCTGGCCTTTGCCTTTGCCGGTATCGAGGGGCCGGTGTTCTGGGGCACCCTCATGGCCGTTATGTCTCTCATCCCCGCCTTTGGCACGGCCATCATCTGGTTGCCGGCGCTACTCATCCTGGTGCTCCAAGGCGAGTACTGGGGTGCGGTCATCCTTGGGGTGCTTTGCGGCGTGGTAGCCGGCAACCTCGACAATTTCCTGCGACCTCGCCTGGTGGGTAAGGATACGCAGATGCATGATCTGTTCGTGCTCTTCGGTACCCTGGGTGGCATCAGCATGTTCGGCGTGCTCGGCATTATCATCGGGCCGATCATCTCGGCCCTGTTCATCACCATCTGGGAGATTTACGGCAAGGTCTTCGGGGCCTATCTGCCGGAGGTGCAACTCCCGTTCGCCAGCGATGAGGTCTCGCTGCCGGAGACCGAAACACCCCCCGTGAACGTGGAGGCGGGCCAGCCGGCCGCAACCTTTGAGGCAGACGACCCGGCGGCAGACGCGCCCTGACCGACCACAGGGGGGATGGGGGCCAGCGGGCGCACGGTGGCGGCGCATGGCCTTGCGAGGGATGTTCGGGAAACGCGTATTCGGGACTGGGTGGGGGAAAGTTTTGGGCGAGACGCGGCGGGCATTCACCCCGCCCGAGCAAGGAGCCCGACGAGTTGACGATGGAGCTCTACCAGGCACCTGGGCTGAGATCTACTTTCTTTTCCTCGATCAAGCGCAGGCAGGCATCCACACTCTCGGCGTGGTAGCGGGTACCCCGGCCGCTGCGGATCTCTTCCAGGGCAGTTTCCAGGCCCAGGGAGGGCCGGTAGGGGCGGTGCGAACTCATGGCCTCGACCACATCGGCCACGGTGAGAATCTTTGCCTCAAGCAGGATCTCCTTGGCGGTGAGACCTTGGGGATAGCCCGAACCGTCCAGGTGCTCGTGGTGCTGGTAGACGATGTCGGCCACCGGCCAGGGGAAGTGGATGTTCTTGAGGATCTCGTAGCCGACCGTGGTGTGGAGCTCGATGATCGCCCGCTCCTGCAGCGAGAGCCGCGCCGGCTTGGCCAGGTATTCGGAAGGCAGGGATATCTTGCCGATGTCGTGCAGCAGGGCCGCAAAGTGCAGCCCCTCGATCTGCTCCTCCGGCAGGTCGATTTCGCGGGCGATGGCGCAGGCCAGTTTGTCGACTCGGGCCTGGTGGCCGGCAGTGTAGGGGTCGCGCTTTTCGGCCGCCAGGGCCAGCGCTTTGACGGTCTCTTCCAGGCTGTTGTGCAACTCGTCACGACTCTTCTTGAGCGCTTCCAGGGCGAGTTTGCGTTCCGTGATATCGCGAGCGATACCCCGGTACCCCACCAGTTCGCCGCTGTCGTCGAGCACAGGCACGCCGTTTTTCTCGAGCACCACTACGTGGCCGTCCTTGGCCTGGCAGTTGTTCTCAAAGCTGCTGAACGGCTTATGGGACTTGAGCAACTGGCCGAAGATGCGTTTAGCGCGCTCCCGCTCCTTGGGCACAGTCAGATCGACCAGGTGCTTGCCAAGGATCTCCCCCGGCGCAAAGCCGAGCAGGTCCTGGACCTTGGGGCTGCTGTAGATGTAGGCCCCGTCCTGATCCACTTCCCATATCCAGTCGCTGGCGGTTTCCACCAGGGCGCGGAAACGGGCGTTGCTCTCCTCCAGCGCCTGCAGCAAGCGCTCGCGCTCCTCCCAGATGATGCGGCGTACGCGGTCGGCCAGTACCGTGTGGCGGATGATGTACAAGGCGAGGAAGGAAATAACCAGCAGGATAACGGAGGAAATTGCGTTGAGCTGCTTGGCAATCAGGCCGATCTCAACGTTCACGTCCTCCACGTAGAGCCCGGTGCCGATCACCCACCCCCACGGCTTGAACTCCCGCACATAGGACAACTTGGGGACGATCCGATTTGGTTCGTCCTGCCATTGGAAGAGGTAGTCCACGTAGCCGGCGCCTTCGGCTTTGGCCACCTTGACGAACTCTTCGAGCAGGTTTTTGCCGGTAGGGTAGCGGAAATCAGGAACCGGCTCGCCGTGCAGGTCGGGCCGGTAGGGGTGAACAACGATGTGCGCGGACATGTCGTTGATCCAGAAATAGTCCTTGTTCCCTGGCCCATAGCGGAAGATCTTAATCATCTCGATGGCCTGCCGCTGAGCCTCGGCGCGGCTAAGGGTGCCGGTCCGCTCCTTTTTTTCGTAGGCAGCCACCATGTCCCAGGTGATTTTGGTCACCTCCTGGAGCAATTCGCGCTTTTTTTCGAGCAGGTTTTCTTTCAGGGAGGGCAGGATGATCAGGAAAATGGCGGTGACGAACAGCAGGATGGTGAGCAGGGCAGGCAGGGCAATACGAACGGTCGTCGCATGCAGGAGTTTCCGTTTGCCTTTTTTGTCCATGCGCGGGGCCGGCTCGGTCGGGAGGATTGTTCGGGGCGATGGTCGGGCTCTAGGCGGCTTCAGGGCGGGACGCAGCGCGCGGCTAACTGATGCAGCGGGCGGTCCTGAGCAGCGTCACTGCCTGATGGGCAGCATAACGGTTTCCCAAAGTCTGGGCAAGGATTCTTCACGCGATGTCACCCGTGCCAGACAGGCGGAAGTCCTACGGGCCGGGATGGCGGAAAGTTGGCGCGCTAATTCCATCTTGACTTTTCTATGACGATCAGGTTAATTTTCTAACCGTTTCAGGTTCCGATAAGGAACAAGAGGGAACTCCGTGGAAATCGGAGACGGGCCCGCCGCTGTAACCGGGAACGAGCGCCGCAGCGTGTCACTGATGAAGAGATCGGGAAGACGCGGCGTAAGGGTGATCCGGGAGTCAGAAGACCTGCCTGAAACGATGTGCCTCTCTCCGCGGATCAGAGAGACGGCGACGAGACGCGGATTTACCAGGGCATCCCCGGATCATATATATGGTCCGGGTTTTTTTTTGCCTCGGCTGCGCCCGGCGCAGGGCAGCCGTCATCGGGACGGACCGCCCTGCCATGACATTACTGCTTCCGAAGAACGTATCCGATCGCTTGTCACGGAGTTTCCGCCAGGCCGGCGGACGCGGACCCCTGCCAGGTCCGGCTCCTTGTGCGGCACCACCGTTTGCCGGCGGTGGGCCGCTGCTGTCCCGCCCTTTGGCCGGCGGCGATTCCGACTCTTGATCCGCCGGAATTGCCGGATGCGTTCTTCGTCTCCTTCCGTTCGCAAGCTACGCCTGACCCAAGCCGCCTTGCCTGGCCAGCGCCGTTTTTTGTGCAGCTCGTTCTTCCCGCTATTCATTCCTATGGCCTGTCAGCAACCTCCAGTGGCCAAGGCACACACCCTTGGCACCGCTTTCTGTCCGTTCAGGGAGACCTGGCAGGGGTTGTGTCGGCCCGAGTCAGCGTGGGCCACAACTGGGAAAGGAGCATGCCGACCAGCATGAGGCCGCAGCCGACCAGGGCCCGGCCGGCGAGCAGTTCGCCGAGCAGCAGCCAGCCGCCCAGGGCGGCGAAGGGGGATTCCAGGCTGAGAAGAATGGCCGCGTGGGCAGGGTGGGCCCGCCGCTGCACCACCACCTGCAGGGTATACCCCGCGGCCACCGAGAATACCCCGCCGTACAAGATCGGCACCGCGGCCGCCCTGACCGCCTCCAGGCTGAAGGGTTCGAGCACCAGGCCGATAGCCAGGCTCAGGAAGCCGCAGACAAGGACTTGGATCAGGGCCAACCGCACCGGCGCGACCCGTGGTGAGAGCCAGGAGAGCAGCAGGACGTGCAGGGCCCAGAACAGGGCGCCGATCAACTCGAGCAGGTCGCCTGGCTCGATGCGCAGTTCTTCGTTGACGCTGATCAAGTAGAGGCCGACGGCGGCGACCGCGGCCCCGATCCAGGTGCCGGTGTTGGTTTGCTGGCGGAAAGCCATGCCGATGATCGGCACCAGCACCACGTAAAGGCCGGTGATGAAACCGGCCTTGCCGGCAGTAGTGTATTGCAGCCCCACCTGTTGCAGGGTGGCGGCGAGAAAGAGCGCAAGACCGGCCAGCAGGCCGGCCCAGAGCAAAGGAATCTGCCGGCTGCGCTCAGCCAGCGGAGTGGCCGGCAGGCGCAGGACGAGCGGCAACAGGAATATGCTGCCAAGTAGGAAGCGGATGCTGTTAAAGGTGTAGGGGCCGATATGCTCCATGCCTGCGCGCTGGGCAACAAAGCCGAACCCCCAGATCAGGGCCACCAGCAGGAGGAGCAGGTCAGCCTGGAAGGTGTGCTGTTTTTCCACTTGCAT